>JAFXNX010000275.1 GCA_017529175.1 Clostridia bacterium | reverse complement strand
GCCGCCGACGGCGACGCCGCTCTCCCTTTCCGCGACGTCGGAGCTGGGGAATGGTATTACGGAAACGTGAAATACGTTTATGAAAACGGGATCATGAAAGGCACGTCGGATACCGAGTTTTCTCCCGACGGAACGCTCACCCGTGCGATGTGCGTCGCGATCCTCCACCGCGCAGCGGGAGAGCCGACGGTCAACGTCAAATTGAAATTCACCGACTTGGCGCCCGGCGAATATTACGAAAAACCCGTTATTTGGGCTTTTGCCCGCGGGATCGTCAAGGGAAGGACCGAAAACGAGTTCGTCCCGGACGGCAATATCACGCGCGCCGAATTTGCGACGATGCTGTTCAGGTATATGAAGGCTTCCAGGCTGACTCTTACCGAAACGAACGATTCCGTTCCCACCGACGCGGATAAGATCCCGGAATTCGCCGCAGACGCCGTATACGCTCTGTATCGGGCGGGAATCGTCACGGGAAAAGGCGGGGGCGTATTCGATCCGGGGGCGGATATCACACGCGCCGAGACCGCCGCGATGATAGAAAGGTTTCAGCGTTCCGCGATAGATACTATGGAGAATCCCGTGTTTGACGACGGCGTGCTCGATATTGCGTATATAGGCAACAGTTTTACTTACGTTCCTAAAATACAGGATCACTTCGAGGCTATCGCCGAAGGGAAGCACGAGATTAAGACGCATATGCGAACGCACCCGGGTTGGATGCTGTCTGATCACTATGATAAATGGAGCAAACGGTCAGAGGACACGATATCATATATGGCGAGGGATTGGGACGTTATAGTGCTGAACGATGCGGGAAATATTGAGCTGCTTCAGCTGAGAGAAGACTTTATCGAGCAGTACGAAAGTCTCCCCGAAGAGACAAAAGCGAAGTACTCGTTCGACGCTTATTATCAGCAGGTAAGAAATACTCTGAGGAGTGACGAATACTTCAAACTTTTCACCGAGATGTTCGGGCCTGACAAGATTTATTACAATCTATGTGAATCTTCGTTCAGCAAAAACGGATCGAACGAAAAGTATTTCAGATGGAGAAACTGGCTGCGGGATAACTGCGGTATCAACAGGATCATGCTGAACATAACGGGATTTGATCCCGCGCTCCGACTCGATCCCAACGATTTTTACTATTATCCGGAAGATTTTCACCCGAATAATTTGTACGGTTACTGTTATGCGCTCGCTCTCTACTGTACGATTTACGACGAACCCTGCATAGTGCAGAACAACGGTATCCTTACGGACGACGACATCCCAGGCGGCACTCCGGAGGAAAAAGAAGCGTACATGATCATGATCAAGAACTTGATTCAGGAACAACTTGATTTTGAAAAGGCTCATTGAGCCGGCGGAGGACCGGTTTTTGTAAAGATTTGACATCTTTTCTCCGGCTGCGTAACTTTAATACACTTTTTTTCGGTATATATTTGTGATGGGGCATTTTACTGTTCATTTTCTCATTTTCCTTATCTTTTCCGGCGGGTCCCGCGGCGTTCTATGTTCTCCCTCGCCGCGGGAAGCCCCTGCCGGGCGACAAACCCTGAAGGAGGTTTTCATATGAAAAAACTGATTACCATCGTTTCTCTCATCCTTGCTGCGGCGTTGATCCTGCCCGCCGCGATCATCCCGGCATCCGCGGATTACTATTTCGGCGACGGCGTCACTTACTTTTACGACGGAGCGATAGTCTCGGGTGAGATCCTGATCGGACTCAATTATCATGAGGATTTACAAGGGATGCGTTTTTACGCCTATTATTCGGATGATCCCACCGAAACGGAAAAAACCTCTTTGTACGGCAGTGCAAAAGTCGGTGACGTTGCCGATTTATGCGAGATACTTAATATCCCTTTTTCTCTCTCCGGCGCAGAATTGCTCAGCGTCTCAGGCCGTGCAGACGCAGACGGCAAATTCACCCCGAACGGAAAAGCGTGTTTCTGCCTGAAACTACGCGGTATAACTGTTGACGAGGCGATCTG
>JAFXNX010000274.1 GCA_017529175.1 Clostridia bacterium | reverse complement strand
AGAGCGATAATTGCCCTTACAAGAAAAGTCGCAAGAATCGTCTTTGCAATGTTGAATAGCAGAACGCCGTTTGATCCCGCGCTTATCAAAAAAGCGGAAAAGGATATTTCGGTTGCATAGTCTGTCTGATTTGTAAAGGGTCAAGATGAACGGCTTCGCCGCCCTTGACAAATCTTCCATCCTATGCTTAATGGTAGATATGAGGGCGATGCCCTCGATTAATCCTTTCGGATTCTTCAAAAACATCACAAAATTTCAGCAAGTTGGTCTAATCCACTTGACTTTTTATAGGAGATTTATATGGCGGAAAACACCGAAAACGTTCAGAACGTTCAGAACGAAAAGACAGAAGCGCAGCAGAACGAGATCCTTCGCTTAAGACGCGAAAAGCTCGATGTTCTGCGCGAACAGGGGAACGACCCCTTTATCATAACAAAGTACAACGTCACGCATCACAGTGAAGAAGTAAAAGCTGATTTCGACTCCCTCGAGGGGAAGACCGTCAGCGTCGCCGGACGTATGATGTCGAAGCGCGTCATGGGCAAGGCGTCCTTCTGTCACGTTCAGGACCTCAAAGGAACGATCCAGTCGTATGTCGCGAGAGATTCTCTCGGCGAAGAGCCGTACGCCGCGTTCAAAAAGATGGACGTCGGCGATATCGTCGGCATTGAAGGCACCGTATTCATGACGAAGACGGGCGAGATCTCGATCCACGCCGAAAAGCTCACTCTTCTTTCGAAGAGTTTACAGCTGCTTCCCGAAAAATTCCACGGTCTGACGAATACCGATCTCAGATACCGTCAGAGATACGTAGACCTTATAATGAATACCGACGCAAAGGACACGTTCATCAAGCGTTCGAAGATCATAAGTTCTATAAGACGTTACCTCGACGGCGAAGGCTTTATGGAGGTCGAGACCCCCATGCTCGTTTCCAACGCCGGAGGGGCTGCAGCAAGACCGTTTGAGACTCATTTCAACGCGCTCGACGAGGACTTCAAACTTCGTATATCCCTCGAGCTTTATCTCAAGCGCCTTATCGTCGGCGGACTCGAGAGGGTATACGAGATAGGCAGAGTGTTCAGAAACGAAGGGCTTGACACGAGACACAATCCCGAGTTCACTCTTATGGAGCTCTATCAGGCGTACACCGATTACCACGGAATGATGGACCTCACCGAGAACCTTTACCGCCACGTTGCGCTCGAAGTCCTCGGAACGACAAAGATCACGTATTGCGGCAAGGAGATGGACCTCGGAAAGCCGTTTGAACGCATTACGATGGTAGACGCCGTGAAGAAGTATTCCGGAGTCGATTTCAATGAGATCAAAACACTTGACGAAGCGAGAGCGGTTGCGAAAGAGAAAGGCATCGAGTATGCCGATCATCATAAGAAGGGCGATATTCTCAATCTCTTCTTTGAAGCGTACGTTGAGGAACACCTTATCCAGCCGACGTTCGTTATGGACCACCCGATCGAGATCTCTCCGCTCACGAAGAAAAAGCCGGACAACCCGGACTACGTCGAGCGTTTCGAGTTCTTTATGAACGGATGGGAGATGGCTAACGCCTACTCCGAGCTGAACGACCCGATCGATCAGAGAGAGAGATTCAAAGCGCAGGAAGAGTTGCTTTCCCACGGCGACGAAGAGGCGAATACCACCGACGAGGACTTCCTCAACGCGCTCGAGATAGGTATGCCTCCGACAGGCGGTATCGGATTCGGTATCGACCGTATGTGCATGCTTCTCACCGATTCCCCCGCTATCCGCGACGTCCTGCTTTTCCCGACAATGAAGTCTATCGACAAATCAAACGGCTGATATTCCGGAGTTTTGGTTATAATAATATGCGTTATAAGGGTATGGTTTGCGCCATACCCTTTTCGTCATTTTTTATGAAAATTTTGGAAAAATTCATTTTTTTATGTGAAAAATCCATAAATCAATATTAGCGAGATCATATCGAAAAATAAGCAAATAAAGGATAAATTGAGCATTCAATTTAATGAAATTATTGCATACATATTAATAAATTGTTTGTTTAATACTTGACATTAAACTAAAAAGATGTTATAATATATCGCGCAAATATTATATAAATCTATTTTTTTCTATATTAAACGTGTTTCATTCAGAAGCGCACCGGGCGCCTTCCGGCTTATTGTACGTCCCCGGAATAAAGGCCCCGATGAGAAAGTGAGCATTATAATGACAAAGAAACAAATACTTACAGAGAGAAAAAGAGTGACCGGGAAAATGCTGGCGGCAACGTCAATGCTGCTCATTTCCGCTCTGCTGCTCGTCACCAGTTCTTATGCGTGGATAACGTTATCCGTAAGCCCCGAGGTTAAGGATATCGATACTCTCGTCGCCGCGAACGGATACCTCGAAGTAGCCCTGCAGAGTTACGACGGATCGGACGGAGCGTTCGGTGAGCGCGCCGCGATAGGCTCGGGCAGAGGAACGTCAAGAAGCGTCGCCGGAGTTGTCGAAGCAAACAAGACGTGGGGAAACATCGTTGATCTTAATACCGAGGCGTACGGACTGTCGGGACTTACGCTCGTACCTACGCGTCTGAACGTTGAGACGTCAAACAACGACTGGGTCAACAAAGGAAATATGCTTCTCGTACCTTCGTTCGGTTTCGACGGAAGAATGAAGACGCTCGATCCCGTCGGATACTGCTATTACGACGGTGAACAGGAGGTATACATACAGGGGACCACATACGGTGTGCGCGTCATAGGACGCGAGAACGAGCTGAACGTTGAGGACAGGCAGGTGCGTGTCGACCAGTACGACAGACTCAGCGTGGTCTCGCAGATGGCGACAAGAGTGAACTCCGACAGGGAGCAGCTGAAATCCGATCTTCGCGACGTATTCAGCTATAAAGAAAACGGCGTTGACAACGCGCACGATATTCTTACCATGCTTTACTACGGAGTTGCCAACAGAGGCGACTTCGGAGATACGGAACAGCAGACGTGGGACGCGGTCAACCGCATAGTTGAACAGTGCGACGACGTCGTAAAGGACGCGGCTGTCAGTATGAGATACGCGCTGATGGCGCGCGCGTCAGCCGATATGGTGTCTTTCCCTGACGGCGACGACGAGGCGAACGCAAGACTTGCGGCTATATTCCAGAATTATCAGGACTATTCGCTTACCGATATAGAGAATCTTGCGGTGGAGTTCGGCTGGACCGACATTGAAGACGCGGTCGACGCGATAAAGACTTGCGCAAGGCGGGTCACTAACGCGAAGGAATGTCTTTACGACGACAGCGGCGACCCGAGGATGACGTATCTTGCGAACGCCGTGATCCACCTTATCAATCCGGCGAGCGGAAACCTCAGATTCGCCGAGATGAACTGTCTCAACGTAAACGACCTCGAAGAGTATCTGTCGATGACGATCTTCGACGACTACTATGACGGAAACTATCCCGAGATGGTCTATATGGGAGGCAACCGCGGTAACTATTCGTCAGGACTTTTCGCCGATATGGCGGCGGTCGTCGGAGACTACAGCGCCGAGATGTTCGATATCAACTATCTCGATTCGGACGCCGTCCAGGTCGAAGTGTATGCGACGACCGAGACGTCGAGAGACGACTACAGCGAAGAAGATAACGTCGGATGCATGGGCATAGTTCTTAAGACCGCCCAGCGAGCGAACGTCAGCGGTGATATTACGATAACGACTACGATGGACGCGACGGTTACCGCATACGGATATGCTATCGACCTCGCATTCAGATGTTGTGAAAACGGTACTCTGATGCTCCGTCAGGACGCGGTCGACCGCGTGACGGGAGAGGCGATAAATTCCGACTACGACGAACTGTACGGTGAGAACACCGTGCGCCCGCGCGGAGGCGGAAGCAACCTGACATTCAAATACGCGGGAAGTATGAGCGCGGATCAGATTGACGCACTGATGGAAAACGTATACGTCATCTTCCTCGATACTGATACCGGCGCTGTGCTGGGAGGCGCCTCGGCGGGCACTCCCGTGATTGACTCATCGACTCTCACAGTCACCGCCTCGCTTCAGATGAAGAGAGTGTATATCTCCGGAGAGGGACTTATCACACTCGGACAGTCGACGGCTGATCAGAAGATCAAGACTCTTGCGAAAGACGTTCCGAGTTACGTGACCGCGGTGATCTACCTCAACGGAGACGGAGTTTCGTCCGGCGTTCTCGCGGCGGATCAAGGACTCGCTCTTGAGGGCTCGATCAATTTGCAGTTTGAGACGGATGCTCTTCTTCATCCCTCGAACGTTTCGAAATATTACGACTAAAGACAAATTACGACAGATATCATTTGACCGGAGGAAAAAGAAGTGACAAGTACAACAAGAATCAGCAGTAAGATCAAGTTTATCAGCATACTTTGCGCAGTACTGATGGTGCTGAACTGCGCCGTGACGCTCGTACCGATAAGGGTCATGGCGTCGGACGGATTCACGACGTACGACCTTTCCGACGACGTGGATATCGACGGCCTTTCGGTGACGTGGGGCTATACGTTTACCGAGAATTTTACAAAGTCCGGTACAGAGTATGACCATGTTCACGAAGGATATGAGAACGCGTCTCACGTCAATCAGTACGATACGTTCAAAGGTAAAAACTATTACACGTTCACCGACGGTGCCGTGCATTTTTACGCCGAATCGTCGCAGATAAGGTATTACAATGCGGATGAATCGAAAAATACATCGTATTACCCCGCGGTAGTCAGCACGCTGACTCTTACAAACACCACGGGATTTGCGATGGAGCTCGGATTTAATTACTCTTATTCGACAGGCAACACCGGAACGGTCTCCGTAGACGGAGTAACACTCAGCGCGGCGAACGCCTCTGGTCAAAGCTTCAGCAAGACGCTTGCAGCGGGAGAATCCGTGGAGATCGTAGTCAACGCGGCGAGCAAATCGGGAAGCAAGGGCGATGTGACAGTCTCCGATATAACCGCAGTCGCAAATGCAAGTCAGAGCGTTACGTTCAAAACAGCCGCGGGCGGCAGCTATGTTGTAGCGGCAAACGGAACTACTTATCAGATCACAGAGGATCAGATGATCGCGATCGACTTGTCGCAGCCGGTAACTCTTACCGCAACGGCTGACACGGGCAACCGATTCGCATACTGGGTGAGCGACGGATCTGTCATCTTCTCATCCGAAAACGGCGTAATACTCAATAAACTCCCCGGTTCCACGGTCGCGCCTTATTTCTGCGACGAGAACTCTGGATACAACTTTGCGACGGGCAGCGGTATCGAGTGCTTCACGTGGGAAGAAGCTTTCAGCACAGCGGCCTATTTTGAAGACTACACCGTTATCCTTCTTGCCGGAGAGCACTCGCTCCCGACGACGCTCGCAGGAAACTTGCTTTCCTCCGACGGCGAATACGTGAAGTCGACAGGCGGCAAGATCAAATATATAGTACCTGACGGCTACACTTTTCTCGTTCCTTATGCAAAGAGATCGAACGGAACTTACGATACTACCGTGACGGGAAGATCAAACAGCACTGATCACGCTTCCTCTTACACAACCGCTTATTCCACGCTCGTGCTGGGCACGGGTACGGAAGTCGTCGTCGACGGCACGATGATCGTCGGAGCGCAGCAGCACACGACAGGCGGCGGCGGAAAGATCATGGGCGAGGTCGGTGCAAAGTGCGGAGCCGTAAAGCTCATGGGCGGCGATATTGACGTATTCGGAGTGCTTCACGCGCGCGGATATATCTACGACCCCACCGTACATACCGCGGGTAACGGCAACGGCAAGGTGACGGTCGAAGACGACGCGGACGTATACGTCTTCTTACAGCTCAACGACTTCCGCGGCGGTACCGCGTCCCTTCAGGGCTCAAACAATAACGAGCTCGCGCTCAACGTTTACTATTTCAACAACATTCTTGCGACCACGGTCTTCAAATACGGCTCCGAGCTTTACGGCAAAGCGATGCTTTTCGCCGGAGACACGTTTATGGAAGCGGAGACAGCGCTGGTCACAGATAACAACAATATAGAATCTCTCATCGTCATGCAGAGCGACTGCGTGTTCATCACGGACTACGACGTTGAAAACGACGTATTTATTCTTGATATCTCCGAGGGACACGCGAAGGTCAAGAACCTCAAGGTCCAGCTCGGCTCGTTCTCGCTTGACACGGAGGGCAAGACCCTTCCCATCAATGAAGGAATTAACATTATAATCAACAACGACGCGACAGTCGACGTTTACTGCTCGCTCAAATGTCTGCCGGGCTTCAAGATGTTCGTTGCGGAGGACGCGACGGTGAATATGCACAGATCGCTCTACCTCTACTCCGCGTCAACGTATCAGCAATCGTGGGCGCGCGACGAGATGCGCCGCAGACAGAACTGCGAATTCGTCCTCAACGGCGGACAGCTGATCGAGCCGACCGAGGACGCAAAGGTATATCTTGACGGTACGGTAAACATTGACGAAGGGCTCAAGATATTTGAGAGCGACGACCATTCGGGAAGCATCGTTCCCGGTGAAAACGCGTGCATCAATCTGTCATCCTATATGAGCTACTCCGCAAATACCGATTTCCTTTACGAGATACCCGGAACGGTGTCCAACCAGAGCCAGTACACACGCGTCACGAACTGGGAAGTTTTCAAGGCGCCGATCGCCGATCTTTCCGAAAGTGTTACGGATACCGCGTCCTTCAGCCGTGAAAACAACATTGAAGCCGGAACGTATACGACGGCGGATCTCGGAGACGGCTACTACTGGTACAAATACACAGTCGCATACAATAACGGCGCAAACACCGTGGCGACTCACTATCACGCGGTACAGACCACCGACGTTTTCGATACGTCAGCGCTCTCTCAAGCGGGAGAACGCTCAGTTATCACCGCGTACAGCAAAACCGCAGAGGGTTCCGAGGAAGTGACGGTCTCGGGCGGTTGGACTGACTCGGGAACGCTCTACGCCAACGCGATAGCGGACGGCTGGGAGACGATCTCACTTGCAAACGTCAACTCGAATACCACCGTTGACCTTACGACAAGATCATACGATCACAGAGTCATCTGGACTGTCAACAGCGCGTCGCCCTACGCTCACTACGTTACGGGAGAGAGCGACGAATACCGCGATACGGTCGTCGCGTCCGTTCAGAGCTGTGTTGTCACAGACGAGGCGGGAGATCCCGCTGACGTCACGGCGATCCCGTCATATACGGCGTCAGAGACGGCGCTTGAGATCTCCTGTATTAAGAGCGACATTCGCGCATCTCTTGTCACTTCCACAGAGTTCGTCCTTGTGACGTGGAACCTCAACTACGGCGGCGCAAATCAAGCGACGTATTATTCAAGAGTCGCAACAGGGAACACCGACTGCACCTTCGCGATCCCGCAGATCGCAAATGATGCGTGGTACGTTGCGGCATCCTCTGCTGACGTCAGCGTTCCCGCAGGTATCACTGCGACGGCGGACGGACTTACATTGACGCTCACGGGAATTTCCGATACAGGAATCACGGCAGACGTCGATCTTACGAGATATGACCAGAGAGTCGCGTTTGAAGCCGTCGGCGCAAACGAGACGTTCCCCGACAGATTTATAAATAACGGCGACACTATCGAGCTTGTCGCCGCAGGCAGATACATATTCGACGAGGCAAACTGCTCGGCGTCCTACCTTGACGGCGTCGAGTACGTTGCGGACGCGAACGTTTCGGCTGTCGCGTCGAACGAACAGCGCACGCTGACGGTCAGCGGCACGACGCACACCGACAACCTCGTCACGGTTGCTCTTACCCCTTACGACTACGCGGTAAGCTTCAGACTTGATAATAGTGAAGTAAAGGTCGAGTACGTCGACGCGGACGGCGAGGCAAGCTTGACGCTTCCTCAAAACGTCGCTTACGTTGATCTCGCAATAGAAGGAACGGCAGTCGACGCGTCTGTCAACGCAACGCCTGACGGCAGAGCGGTGCTTCACGTGACGAACGTCTCCTCCGACGTTGAGATCAGCGCAGGAACGCTCTCGTTCCGCAGCATCGTCACCTTCCACGAAACGCTCGGAGCAGACATCACGGAAAGATACGAATACCTGCCGCTCGGCGCAACGACGCTTGCGTACACGGCAGAAGCGGGCAAGGTAGTCACCGCGGTAAGCGGCGCGACTGTCACGGGACCCGCAAACGACACCCTCAACGCCGCCGACGTCTCACTCGGCTGGGAGAACTTTACCGTTACGGGACTCGGAAACAGCAATGCCGACGTTTACGTGACGCTGCGCGCTTACGACAACCGCGTGACGTGGATCGTTCGCGAAGGGGACGACGCCGCGACCGTCATACACTACGTCGCGGGCGACTCCGACGAATACAACACAGCGTCGAATTACGTAATAAGAAGTTATCAGGCAAGCTACAACGGAGGCGCCGCGACAACCGACACCTCGAGCAAAACGAGGTTTGCGCTCTCAAATATCGACGGAGAGCCGACAGTCACTCTGACAGTCGTAAGGTACGTGTCCGTCGTGACGTTCGAGGATGCAAGTCATAACGTCCTCTCCGGTCCGATATACGTCGACGAGGACGGACGCAGCATTTTCGTTGCGGGAGGCGAGGTCTTCTACGAACCCGCTTCGTCCCACGTTATAACGGCGGTCGAATTCGCAGCGGGCAGCGCGACGCTTAATAACGCGCGCTGGAGAAATTCACGTTTCGGAAACGATGCGCTTGCCGACTTCCGCGACGAGATCGTTCTGACAGGTATTTCCGCCGGAACGGTGACAGTCACCGTAACGGAGCGCGAGTATGACGCGATAGTAAACTGGACCGTTAAGACCTTTAACGGCACGGAAGAATATAAAAAATTCATCACCGGCTCGACTGACAGTTACGCCGTCGTCGATACGGCGTCGACAGATTACGAGATCGAAGTGCTTCAGAGCAACAAGCTGACGCCGTCTCTTTCGGCAAATGAAAAGACTCTTGAGCTTACAGGTATAACAAGCGGAGCGATGATCAGCATAAATGTCAGCGACAAGAACCTGGGACTCTTCACGGGTCACAGTATAACGCTTAACGGAAACATAGACCTTAATTTCTACCTCAATCTGACCGATGAGCAGATATCGGACGGCACGGTCATC
The DNA here is from genome assembly GCA_017529175.1 of Clostridia bacterium. Next base: position 3,339 of record JAFXNX010000274.1, on the reverse strand, counting down.
ACATATACGTGGCGAGACGGCGAGAAATCCGAAGCGTTTACGGTCAGGTCGAGAGACTGGGTAGACGGAAGGGGCTTCAAGATCCCGCTCAACCTCCCCGCGGCGGAGATGACGTATCCCGTCCACGCGGTCGTCACGATAGACGGCGTAGTCCAGACGGAGACCGACGACTTCAGCGTTCGCGACTACGCGCTTCAGATACTCAATATGCCCGGAGCGACCGATGAACTCGTCACACTTGTAAAGGCGATGCTCGATTACGGCGCAAAGGCGCAGGAGGCGTTCGGCCGTACCGATACGATCCTTGCAAACAACGGCATTGACTATACGATGTCGGCAGCGGACGCGGACGACGTCGCCGCGGCGATAGCGATCTGTCCCGAGAACGGCGGAAAGACTGCGAGCGATATGACGGAGGGCACATCCGCTTACGGCTTGAATTATTACTCGTCCAGTCTCGTATTCCTCTCCGAGTGCACGCTCCGTCACTACTATTCGGTAAGCGACGGGGGCGTATTCGGAAGCTATGCGGACGGATTCAACGACAGCAAGGCGCCGTACTACTACATAGAAAAAACAAATATTCCGGCAGCGGAGCTTGACGAGCTTCAGGACTTTGTGATCGGCACTACTCACTATTACTTCTCCGCGCTTGATTTCGTGAAGAAAGTAATGGAGAAGTATTCTCCCGATTCCGCAAACTATAAGCTCGCAGAGGCGACGTACTGGTACAATCAGGCTGCAAACGCATACTTCCATTGATCGCCTGTTATCGCGTGAAAGGAGTTATATAAATAATGATGGAAAAAATCAGAGAAACTTCACATGAGAATAAAGAAGTATACGTTCCCTTAGAGCTTGAAGTAACGGCTTTCAACTCGTCCGACGTGATCGCCACCTCTGTATATTCAAATCCCGATCCGGATGAATACGAGATGATAATCTGATCCGAGCGACAGGCTGACGAGGTCACGTCACAGCGTCATATCCCGTCAGCCCGGGCAGAAAGCGAAAAATAAAGGTTTATTACCTTATTATATAAATGACTCACAAGAAGCACTACAACAAGAAAGGAACACAAAAATGCAAAATTCTAAGAGAACCAATGCTTTTTATAAAGTATTGGCAGTCCTGATCGCGGTTATGATGATGCCCTTAAGCTTCATCTCCTACGCCGCGGCGTCGGACTGGATCGACGGGACGGGTTATCCCGAGATAGCAGGTCTTACTATCCAGACCAGCAAAGCATATCCCATGACTTACTCGGGCGGCGAATTCGCCTCCTCAAACCAAGGTGCAGGTTCAAAGACCAGCGGACTTAAGATCACACCCTCAGAGGCGTGCATCTTGAGTTTTGAGGCTAAGATCAGCTCTGAGGGTAACTGGGACTACTTGAGTTACAGTCTCACCGAGCAGGTCAACAATGTTTCAGGCAATATCTACGGAGGTAAAGGCTTCTCCGGGACTAAGGACTGGACGCCCTTCTCGGTCGCGGTGAGCGCGGGCCAGTCTCTTTACATTGTATATTATAAAGATAGCAGCGGAAACTCCGGCAGCGACACTATGTGGCTTCGTAACATTTCGACAGCCGCTGTCGAGTACTGCGCGGTCTCTGTATCGAGCGAAGATACAAACGCAGGTACTGCCGTGATTACCTCCGGCGTTACGGACGGACAGGCTGTCAAAACCGGATCCGTTACGGTAAAAGCCACTCCCGCAAGCGGTTTCCGCTTCAACGGATGGTATGACGGCGCGAGCAGAGTATCCACAAGCACAACCTATACCTTCACGGTATCGGCTGACGTTGAGCTTGTGGCGAAGTTTGACGCAAAGGTCAAGGATCTTACCGCGACGTATCATCTTCCCGAGCACGTAAGCGCAACTTATAAGCGCACTCGCGAGGGTAGTACGACCGCGGCGACAGCGCTTCCCGCGGACGGCGTTATCACGGGACTCTGGCAGGACGACAAAATCGCGCTGACCCTCACTCTCGATACCGACTACGTTTTCATGGGTTGGTTTACTGATTCTGCGCTTACTTCCGGCCAAAATACCACTAAGGATAAGACGGATACTATCAGTACCTCAAACGTCGAATACTGGTGCAAAGCGCAGTATGACGGCTGGGTCACCATCGACCATGAGTACGAAGGAATCTCCAGCATCCAGTCAAGGGGAGTCAACGCTCCCGCTGTCGCCGAAGACGGAACCTTGACTTGTAAGACTTATGATAATACTATCAGCATATTAAAGATGACCGCCGCTAAGAGCGGTTATATGAGAGTATACTATTCTGCTGATGCTCATTACACGTCTTCCCAGTACATTTTTTATTATGGTATTAATGATGAGCTGACGAGATCCAATTATACGTCAATATCACAATATTCTTCCGCAGGTTATGATCATTATCTGACAAACTCTGCCTCTTACTATAAAAAGGTTTTCGTAAAATACGTTCAGGTCAACGCAGGTGATTCGGTATATTGGGGTTTTGTAAATAAGAATAGCACCTCCTATCCAAATGATACCGGAACGTTCAAAGATATTGCCGTACTTGATGAGATCCCGTACGTTACTATCAACACGTCGGTTAACAACTCCACCATGGGCAATACGCCTACGGTCACGTACTTCTTCGGAAACCAAAATAAAACGGTGACCGCCACCAATGGAAAAGTGCCTTACGGCTCTCGGATCTACGAAATCAAATCCACGTCCAAGGCTCCGACTACATACATAGCCGACGGCTGGTATAAGGTCGTCAATAACGAAGAGGTCCTGGTGCCTGATTGCAAAATAAACAATGGTACTTCTGCTTCTTCAAACTATAATTTAATGAGCGACTTCGTCGCGACCGAAGACGCGACTTACGTTTCGAAATTTGTTGATAAATCAACAGACGGAACCTGGGATATGTACATCCACGTCCCTTCATCCGTATCAGTTTCTTATTCCACTGATTATACTAATGCCGCCTCTTTCGTGGCGCAGACTCCGGATGCAAACGGTATCGTTACCATCTCCGTTACCGCCGGCAATAAATTCGGGCTGAAGGTAACGGTAACCGATCCGGAAGCTTCTTTGGTTCAAAAATTATATACGGACGCTTCATTCCAGACAGATTCCGGTATATCGTATAGCGCTTCTAATGGGTTTTATGTGTATACTATGGGCAGAGCGTTCGCTCCCGGCGGAACACAAGGAAACCATTTATATATCCGCGCGGTGGCGTATGAATCTGTTCCCGGTTTTTCCGAGCCTGCGGCAGATTCGGGCATCTCCGCCATCCAGGTCAAAACCGACGATTACGCATGGACGCTTTATGAGGACGGCAGT
>JAFXNX010000273.1 GCA_017529175.1 Clostridia bacterium | reverse complement strand
GTCTTGTTCCGAGATCTTTACTGATCGCCGTTTGAGACGATAAAGGAAGCAGACACCCCGCCGAATACAACTTGCCTTTTCTGATGATAAGCGCACCGTCGTGAAGAGGTGCTTTGTTATAGAATATATTTTTAATCAGCTGATCGCTGATCTCCGCGTTAATTACCGTTCCGGTCTCGGCGTATTCGCCGATCTTTGTGGACCGCTCGAATACGATCAGCGCGCCGGTGCGGCTTTTAGACATATCGGAAGCCGCCCTGCATACGTCGTTTATCATTTTTAACGTATCTTTTCCGTCTTTACTGTCGGCTATGCTCTTCAAGCCTTTAAGAGACGTGGCTCCGACTTTTTCAAGGAAGCTGCGAAGCTCAGGCTGAAACAGAATGACAACGGACAGAACGCCGACTTGAAAAATATTGCTGAATAAGAACTGCATCGCGTGCAGCTCGATAAGCTCGGCGATGAACAGGAATACGACGATCAGAAGTATGCCGAGAGCGAGCTTTCCGGCGCTTCTTTCTCTGACAAATTTATACAAAAGATATAAAATTACGGCAACGCAGATAATGTCGATCGCATCGACAAAAGAAAACTGCGAAAAAGTTTCGCCGATATTTGTCAGGAAATTATCAAAAATATCCCGGAGCATAGCGACCTCCTGTTAATATACATACTTATAGATAATATATTATAACATATATAAATACAAATTTCAATATATATTGTGTATTATTTATCAAGACACCAAATAATGCACCTCTCCGTTAAAATTGTTACTTATACTTACCTGACGGCTGAACAAATTAATCACAGAACTTTATACGGGGGAAATACTATGAAAAAAGTTTACAAAACCGCATTTATAATAATATTTATGTTAGTTATCGCGTTAAACGCGGTAACTGTCGGCGCCGCGGGAGAAAATGGCGGCAACACTGCTATAGAGAATAATGAAAGAGATCATTCGCAAGAAAACTGCGACAAAGTATATCTCGGCGGTATGCCGTTCGGGATACGTCTCTTTTCATCCGAGCTGAAAGTCATCGGGTTTTCCGAAATCGCAACTGGCAGCGGAAACGTCTGCCCTGCTTTTGACGCGGGTATAAGAGAAAACGATACTATAATATCCATCAATTCATCGCCTGTCACAAGTATCGACGATATAGTAAAAGCGTGCGATATGTCATGCGGAAAATCCATCAGCATCAAATGCCGCAGAGACGGCAAAGAGCTTGATTTTTCCGTATCGCCCGTCCTTTCAAAAGATGAAAACGCATATAAATCAGGAATGTGGGTGAAAGACAGCACAGCAGGTATCGGTACGGTGACGTACGTCGTTCCCGGAACTTACGCGTTCGCAGGGCTCGGGCACTGTATCTGCGACACGGGCAATACCTGTACGGCCGGGCATTCAAAAGGAATTATTTATGACGTGAATATCACCGGCGTACGCAAAGGCGCCGAGGGCGCTCCGGGAGAGCTGATCGGAGAATTTTCGGATGTCATGACGGGTTCTCTTATCGCAAATACCGAGGAAGGTGTTTTCGGTCTTTTCTCAAAAATACCGGATGACGCCGCAAACTCAGGACTTATCACCGTCGCAAAGTCTTCTGAAATACACGAGGGAGACGCATATATAAGGTGTACGCTCGGAAACGGGTCTGCGGAATTTTACAAAGTCAAAGTTGAAAACCTCGACCTTGAAGAAGGATCAAACAAGAACTTCGTGATCGAAGTAACAGATAACGATCTGCTTGCATTGACTGGCGGTATCGTTCAGGGAATGAGCGGAAGTCCCGTCGTTCAGGACGGCAAGCTGATAGGCGCCGTCACTCACGTGTTCGTAAACGATCCGTCAAAGGGTTACGGTATTTTTATATCCCAAATGGAAGAGAGTATGCCCGACATACTGATATAACGCAAAACTGCCAGTTATTACCGCATTAAAAACTGCATAAACAACACCCCCGCGCGTCAATACTTCTATCAGGCGAGGGGGTGTTATTACGTATTACAATAAAGTGGAGATCTGCGGGGTGAATACTTCCACGCTTAAAG
>JAFXNX010000272.1 GCA_017529175.1 Clostridia bacterium | reverse complement strand
TGCAGTCTGAGCCAGAGTGAGAGAAACGCAGGTAGATTTTGCGATCTCGTCATCGTCGGCGTAGTAGTCTACGTTAGAGGACGAGATCGCAAAAAGGCAATGATGGCGGGCATTTTGCCCGCCATTGATCGTTTGTTTGCGGTATCTGTTTGTGTCTGTTATGCTTTCTTTGTCCTTTAGTTTATTCGCATCATTGCCGCTCTAACAAGTTTGTCTTCGCTCTGAAGGGACTTTCGCATCGCGAAGTCCCTCTTTTTCTGTTTCTTGACATAAGCGATTAAATAATGTACAATATAATAAATAAAATAAATGGAATTAGGAACGGATATGAAATTCAAAATCACATCTATATTATCTGTTATCATACTGACGCTGTTCCTTTTCGGGTGCGCCGAAAATTCAAAAGACGCGCCTGCGCTCGTCCCGGACTCAGACGCGGTGTCGACGGATAAGGAAACGCCCGTCACTCAAAAGGCGCCCGAGGCCACTTCCGCACCCGGTAAAGAGACGGAACAGTCCCCCGTCACAGACGCGCTGACCGATGCGCCGCCGCAGATCGAAACGGTCGGCGAGGAGATCGTATGGACGCCTGTTACGGAAGTCGTCGAAGAAGTCATCTTCGGAGAGCCGGATACCACCGCCCCTTACTCCGAGCAAAACGACCCGCCCGCTCCGGTGACGCAGGAAAGCTTTACCTCGCGCATTCCGGAACAGAACGGAACGGCGCCGGTCGCGCTGATGTATCACCTGATACTCGACGAGCCGTACATCAAACTCGAGAGCCTGTTCGTACGTCCTTCCGAACTTCGCGGTCACATCGAAGCTCTTCTCGAAAAGGGGTATACGTTCATTTTCGCGGACGAATACGACTACTACGACGGTAAGACTGTCATAATGAGCTTTGACGACGGTTATATCGACAACTACACCGAAGCGTTCCCCATAATAAAAAAATACAACGTAAAAGTAACGATATTCATGATATCGAACTATATCAACTGCCCCGAATATCTGACCGAAGGGATGATACGCGAAATGGCGTCGAGCGGGCTCGTGAGCTTTCAGTCTCACACCGCAAGTCACGCGTATCTGACCGGTCTTTCCGAAGAATCGCTCAAATGGGAATTCGCCACGTCAAAATCAGTTATTGAATCTCTGACCGGAAGACCGGTCAAGGCGCTGTGCTATCCCACCGGAGCTCACAACGCGACCGTCGAACGTGTGGCGTCGGAATACTTCGACTTTGCATATACCACATCATACAGTAATACTACGGCGGGATACCCGGTACTCGAACTTCCGCGCATCAGGGTAAGCCGAGGTTTTTCAAAGGAGTATTTCTCATATCTTATACCTTGATAAGACAAAATATCACAAAAACTTCCCGATTTTTTGAAATTCGGGAAGTTTTTTACATTTGCAGAACTATGTTTCGCAAATACCGTTTTATGCAAACGCATTATATTCAAAACGGTGTTCATCCGGTAATACGTTGGTTACACTTTATCATCAAACTAAATTTGTATACATTTCACAAAAATGATCTGTTTTCCATTTTCGGCAAGCGTATCTGATTTTTGAACTATCCGCTCATCTCGCGCCTGTAGAAAACCCTGTTCAAAATGTAGAAAACTCAAGCTCATCAAGGGTATTTTTTCAAAATAGGCACCCTTCTAACTGTAGAAAAGGTCAAATTCTCTCGGCAGTAGAGTTAAACGGCAAATGTATGTATGTAGAAAAATATATTTTTTCCAAAAGGCCTTGACAAAAAAATATACAATTTTCCGGATACATTTCCCGACGGATGTCTTTATTTTTTTCATATAATTTCCTCTTGTCTAATAAAAAAACAGCTCAAAAATATGCCGTTTTCCTCGCCCGATATCCGCGCTTCGCGCCCAACGGGGTCACGCGATTTGCGGTATGTGAAGGTACAGTTTCATATTTCAAGCTGTTTTTTGAATGTAACGGAGAAAGACGGGACCCCGTTTGCCCTCTGCGGTGAACCGTCTTTTACCGTTCAATAGTATTATATTCCGAAATCGGGATTTAATTCATGCGCGCCTCATTTTTTCTTTCGTTTATTATTTTTATTATTTCGCGCATGGCCTTTCGCGCCGGCGCCGGCGCCTTTTCCGAAGTCTTTGCGAGGCGCGGTATGATTATTCTTATAGTTTTTCTCCGCGGATCCCGGCCTAACAAGGCAATCAGGACCGTATCCTATCAGGTCTTCTCTGCGGCACTTGACGAGCGCTTCTCTTACGAGAGGCGCGTTCTCTTTTTTATAATACTGCAAGAGCGCCCTTTGGAGTTTCTTTTCATGATAATCCGTCGCGCAGTATACTTTTTTCCCGCTCAACGGATCAATTCCCGTATAGTACATCACGGTCGACGCGGTGCCGGGCGTCGGATAAAAGTCCTGCACCTGCTCGGGATTCAGCTTTATTTTTTTCATATACACCGCAAGCTCGACGGCGTCCTGCAAACGGCTTCCCGGATGACTTGACATAAGATAGGGCACGAGGAACTGCTCAAGCCCCGCTTCGCGGCTTATCTCAAAGAAACGGCGTCTGAATTTGTCATAGACGGCAATATCCGGTTTTCCCATGCAGGCGAGAACGTGCGACGAACAGTGCTCCGGCGCGACCTTAAGCTGCCCGCTCGTATGCTTTGTTACAAGCTGCTTGAAAAACGTCTCGTCTCGGCTTGCCAGCATATAGTCATACCTGATACCGGAGCGGATAAATACCTTTTTGATCCCCGGCAGCGCGCTGACGCGGTCGAGCAGCTCCACGTACTCGGAGTGGTCGGCGTCAAGATTCGGGCATGGCGTCGGCGTAAGGCATCTTCTGTTTGTGCAGACGCCGTGCTCAAGCTGTTTCTTGCAGGCGGGGTGCCTGAAATTCGCAGTCGGTCCGCCTATATCGTGAATGTATCCCTTGAAATCGGGCAGTTTTGAAATAAGCTCCGCTTCCTTCACTACAGACTCGACGCTCCTTGCGCGGACGCTTCTGCCCTGGTGATACGTCAGCGCGCAGAAATTGCACTCTCCGAAGCATCCTCTGTTGTGAGTTATGGAAAACCTGACCTCAGATATAGCGGGAACTCCGCCTTCCGCCTCATACATCGGATGATAAGTCCTCATATACGGCAGCGCGTAAACTCTGTCAAGCTCTTCCGTTTCAAGCGGCGGCATCGGCGGATTCTGCACGAGCATACGGTCGCCGTAATACTCAACGACCGCCTTTCCGCTCACCGCGTCGTTGTTCTTGTACTGAACGGCGAATGACGCGGCGTATGACGCCTTGTCGCTCTTCAGCTCGTCGTAGTCGTACCCTGACGCCTCACCGCGCTCGTCATACCCCGCTGCCGCGGGAAAATGAAGTTTATCGCCGCGGGAAGTGAGATATACCGTTCCTCTGACGTCGTGTATTTTCTTTACCGGAACGCCCTTTGCGAGAAGTGATGCCACCCTGAGTGTCGTCGCCTCTCCCATTCCGTATTCAAGAATGTCCGCGCGGCTGTCGACGAGTATGCTGCGTCTTACCTTATCGTCCCAGTAATCATAGTGAGCGAATCTGCGAAGGGATGCTTCAAGCCCGCCGATGATTATCGGCACGTCCCCGTACGCTTCTCTTATTCTGTTGCAGTAAACGATGACCGCGCGGTCGGGACGGCGCCCCGCCTTTCCGCCCGGAGTGTAATAATCGTTGCTTCTTTTCTTTTTTGAGACGGTATAGTGCGCGACCATCGAGTCGATATTCCCCGCGGAAACGAGGAATCCGAGACGCGGTTTTCCGAATTTCTTGAATTCCTCACACGACTTGTAATCGGGCTGTGCGAGGATCGCGACGACGTATCCCGCATCCTCAAGGACTCTCGTGATGATCGCGGGTCCGAACGACGGGTGATCGACGTAAGCGTCGCCCGACACGTATACGAAATCCGGTGCGCCGCGCCCGAGCGCGGCGACCTCTTCCGGAGTTACCGGCAAAAATCCATGCGCCATATTCACACCTCCGCCATGTCTCGGACGATCTCTTCTGCCGCCTCAATATAGCCGTCACGGTCTGTCAGAAGTCTCAGTGCGCCGAGAAGCGCGCCGGACGTCATTCCCTTCGGCAGGCCGAATTTTACCGACAGCGCGTCGCGAAGGGACGAGCTGTTCTTTTTGCCAGTAAAGCCGTACTCGTAAAGATCGGCTTTTGTTATCGCGTCTTTGCGCTCGAAGCGGTCCGTTCTGCCGTGTTCCTTTTCGTAAGAACGCAAAAAATCCCGAAACAGCTTTGCAAGAAGTTCTTCGTCCATCCCTTCGACGCCGAGAGTCCCCTCTTTTGAAGGGGCGCTCTTTCTTCTCTCCTTGCCTTCTATCTGCGGGATATAAAGATTATATATCCTCTCCTTCGGCACGGCGCTCATAACATACCGTCTTATAACGCCGCCTGCGCCGTCGCTGTCGCAAAGCAGAACTATACCGTTCTCGGACAAGCGTTTTATGAGACTTATCTTTTCGCTTTTCTTGAATATACCGAAACCGTCAGTCGTTATGATATCGGCGTCTATCACCGACGAGAGCTTCATCTTGTCGTATTTGCCTTCAACTATCACCGGCACGGGGATTTTTATCTTATCTTCCATATCCGCCCCCGCTCCTCTTTTTTGCCGGTATCGTGCAAACGAATCTTTCGAGCAGATCGAATCCTCCGCCCGAAGTCTTAAGCGCGTTGTCTATCTCGACCGCGCGTTCTATCACCGCTCTGACAGCGGCAACTTCAGTATCCTTCAGCGCCGCCATATACTTTCCGACTCTGTATTCGTGTATCCCGAGTTTTTTCGATATCTCGTCTTTCACCATACCGCTGTTCATACAGACGGAAACGGAGAACATATTCATAAACTCGGACGTCATTCTCGCTATCACGTACTGAGGTTTCTGCCGTTTATCGCGGCATTCGCGAAGGGCGGAAAGCGCACCTTCACGGTCTCCCGACACGATAGCGCCGGAGAGCGCGAAAGCGTCAAGTTCGCCCGCTTCCGAGCAAACGGTCTCGACCGTTTTTCGGTCTACGGTATCCGAGCCGGACGCCATCGCAAAACACGCGACCTTTTCCGTCTCGCGAAGCAGGAAATTCATATCGCTTCCGACGGTATCTATCATATAATCGAGCGCATCGTAAGTCACTCTGAGTCCGTCGGAGGCAAAATGCTTCTCGACCCATTTTTTGAGCACCGCGGGCGTCTGATAAGGACACGCGACCGGCGCAAGATACTTTTCAAGCGCTTTATAGTCAGCGGAAGGTTTTCCTTTCTTAAGGTCGCCCTCGTTGAAATACCCCGAAGGAATGACCATTATGAAAACGACCGAAGGATTATCTTTAAGCGTTCCGAGCGCCGCAAGGACGCCTTCTTTCTCGCTCTCCTTGAGCTCGCTGTACCGTACTCTGCAAAGCGCCGCGCACTTTTCCGCCATCATCGGAACAGCGCTCACCGCGTCAAAAACGAACGATACGTCAAACGAATTCTCATCGTTTTCAAGAATATTCACACTTGAAAAATCGTCGTCTCCGACAACTGATTTTACCGCGAGATCGACGATATGTTTTTTTATATAATCTTCGTCGCCGAAGACAAAATAACCGCCCGAAAGACCGTTCTTTATCTCGGCTCTGAATTCTTTATCGGTCATCGCATATCCTTTCCGGTGAAGCGCATTGAATTTAAAAATGCTTCATTCTTATTATAAATCCGCAAATACGGGAAAAACTATTATTATGAAAAAACTTATCACTTGTTTGGTCATTCTGTCGCTTTTCGCATCGTTTCCCGCGCAGCGCGCAAAGGGCGAACGGTACCGCGCGGATTACTCAGGCATCGAGCTGTCGGAAAGCGACGAGGAACTGATAGCGCGCGCGGTAAGGGCGGAAGCGAAAGATGAAAACTTCTTAATTAAAATATGCGTCTGCTCGATGCTCTTCAACAGGATGAAGGACGAGTATCTGCCCGATACCGCGCAAGGCACCGTATATGAGCCCGGCGCGTTTCTTTTTGCGTCAAAAGAGTCGATAGAGAAAGACGTCGACGCGTCCGAGCTGAAGAGCTATCTGCTTCTCGTGCGTCTTATCTGCGCAGAAGGGATCGACCCGACGTGCGGCGCGCTCTTCTGTTTTTTCGACAACGATCCGAGGAGCGACATCGTCACAAAGACGATAGAAGTCGACGGACTCGTTTTCGCAAAGCCTTAAACGAATTCAATATCGGAGCCGTTCATGCTCTTTATCTTTGCGAGCGACTCGACTCTGATACCCATGCTCCTTATCTTGTCGCCGCCTCCCTGATACCATTTTTCGATCGCGATCCCGACTCCGGCAACAGTCGCGCCGGCGGCGTTACAGATCGAAACGAGCGCAAGGAGCGCCTCTCCGTTGGCAAGAAAATCGTCTATTATCAAAACGTTGTCATCCGCGGAAAGATATTTCTTTGAAACGATAATGTCGTTAACGTTTCCGTGCGTAAATGAATACGCTTTCGCAGTATAGAAATCGTTTCCGATGTTTGAAGTCTTTGATTTTTTGGCAAACAGCACCGGCGCGTTTCCGAAATGGCGCGACGCGATGCAGGCGATCCCGATACCGGACGCTTCTACCGTCAGTATCTTGTTAACGGGCGTTCCCTCATATAGTCTTGCCCACTCTTTTCCCATCTCGTCGATCAGCGCGACGTCAATCTGGTGATTGAGAAAATTATCTACTTTCAATATATCGTTTCCGAGAAAAGTACCGTCTTTAAGTATTCTTTCTTCAAGCAGTTTCATAATCTTTGCCTCCGTAAACTTATTTTAATATTCTATCACATACGGCGCGTCAAATCAATATTTCATTCGATAACAGAATAAAAAATCGCTGATTTTTATACTTTTTGCAAAAATACGCGATATTTCTCCCGATTATGCGTTATAATAAAAGGAAAGACGAAGACGCAAAGTCATTCGGCCAAAAATTTACGGAGGATTACAATGAAAAAACCAAACGCAAAGAAACTGATTCTTCCCGTTGTCATCGTGATAGTCGCGCTGATAATCCTGCTCAACAGCTTCACGGTAGTATCGGCGGGTCATACGGGAGTTATCGTAACATTCGGAAAGGTGAATGAAACGGTACTTCAAGAGGGTATACACTTTAAAGTTCCCTTCGTTCAGCAGTGCGTCGAGATCGACAACAGAATAGTAAAGCTCGAGGTGCAAACGGAAGCGTTTTCAAAAGACCTTCAAAGCGTAATGACGATACTCGCCATCAACTACAGAGTCGACACCTCAAAGTCCTACAGCATCTACAAGAACATAGGAGCCGATTATGAAGCCGTACTCGTCACCCCCGCGGTGAATGAAGTGCTGAAAGCAATAACCGCTCAGTACACGGCGGAACAGAGCGTTACAAACCGCGCGCTGATCTCAGACGGACTCGTAAACGGACTCAACGAGAAACTCAACGACATAGGCCTGTACGTCACCGACGTCAACATAATCAACTTCGACTTCTCGGAAGCGTTCATCACTGCGATCGAAGAAAAGCAGGTCGCGCAACAGCAGCTTCTGAAAGCGGAGACCGAAAAGCAGACGGCTATAACGAACGCGGAAGCGGAAGCGGAAACGATCAGGATCAAGGCGCAGGCGGAAGCCGACGCAAACCGCATTATCAGCGAATCTATCACCCAGAACGTCATTGACTACAAGAAGCTCGAAAAGTGGGACGGCGTACTTCCCAAAGTCACCGGCGGAGCGTCCACGTTCATAAGCGTAGACGACGTCACGGATACGACTGAAAAATAAATCTCTGTAAAGTTAAAACAGCCCTGCGCCGATGCGCAGGGCCATTCTGTTTTATTTACTGTTCTTTAGTTCTGAGGACCGAGTACCGTGCCCCAACCGCCGACGTAGTAACGTCTGATGAGAGTTGCGTCCTTGAGGTTTACAACGCCGTTGCAGTCGACGTCAGCTACCGTGATATCAAGGTCAACGCCCCAACCGCCGACGTAGTAACGTCTGATGAGAGTTGCGTCCTTGAGGTTTACAACGCCGTTGTTATCAACGTCGCCGTACATGATCTGAGGCTCTTCTCCCTCAACTACCAGCTTGCCGTGAACGAGTTCGAACGGAACTTCAACTTCCGAATCGTTATCTGTAGCCGCAAGTACGTTGGCGGGTCTGTATGCTATATAGATATCATACTCGCCTGCTTTGAGAGCCGACGTGTCGAACGTTACGGAGAAGAGTTTTCCGTTGTTGGAGTTGTTCTCGATCTTCTTGTTGCCGTACGTGAAGATGCTCATGAGTTTCCTGCATAAGCGACGCCCTGAGCCTCGAATGCTTTATCAGCGTCCTTGAATGCGACTCTGTTCAGAGCGGAATCAACGTCGATGTCCTTCATTCCTTCGCTGTCGGGATCGAGCGGAGACGGATCGATCGCTTCGATCGGGAATACTTCTCCGTTTACAAAGTCCTTGTACTTCATATCCTTATCGTATATTACAAGTGCTTCGATGGAGAATACTCCGGGGTTGCCTGTGACAGTTACGTCGAACGTAGCCTCAGCGTCACCCTTCTGGATGGTAGCGCTTGAGATCGTCATTGTAGGTTCGGTCACGGGGGGAGGTGTGATCGGCGGGATCTCAGTTACGTCTGTTACCGCATCGCATCTCGAGCAGTGTCTCGACTTGCTGCCGGGTTCGGTCGTCGTCGGTTCTACGTCGACTGTGAACTCTTCCGCGAAGTCATGTCCGAGAGCATCAACATCTTCCGTATATGTATTGCCGCACTTCGTGCAAGTGAACGTCTTCACGCCCTTTTCGGTACACTTAGGCTGTGTCGTGACGACGCCTTCGTCATACTCGTGCTGGCACGGTTCGGGAGTGCCGGCAACGTCTACGGTACAGCCGTAAGCATCGTAGCTCATCCACTCGTTGCTGTATTCCCAGCCTTCTCTTGTGCAGTGAAGAGCGCCTTCGATCGGGTCTGCGTAGAGCTTGATCTCGAGGTCTTCATTATTCGGGTTCAAAGTTGCGTCATATGTAAAGCTGATCAACAAGATCTGACCTTCTTCGTGGAGGTCTGTGTTGACTTTCTTCGTTCTTCCGGGTCTGCTGGGATCCGGGATGGTTTCTTTTCTATCGAAGTCAAACAGAGGAGAGGTCCATTTATAACCCGTCAGAAGCTCTGCAACTCTTGCATCGTA
>JAFXNX010000271.1 GCA_017529175.1 Clostridia bacterium | reverse complement strand
TTTCCAAATGCATTTACAGGCGTAAAAAAACTATTCACTTCAGCCGTACTTACGATCATTTCAACGATTGCCGCCATCATCACGATAGCCGCAGGCTTTACAACCGGTGTCGCTGCTGCTGAAGGATCGGGAACCGGCGCGCTGGCGTCTCTCGGCATAGCGGCGATCATGGGTATCGCGACCGCAGTCCTTGCTCTGATCGCTTTCATCCTCAACATCACCGGCGCAAAGAAAGCTTCCGCAGATGAACCCTTATTCAAGAACGCGCTTATCGCGATCTTCATAAGCTTCGTTGCAAGCGTTGTCGGCGGATTCTTTTCAAGCAACAAAACAGTAAGCGGTATCACGTCGACCGTCAACAGCATCTGCTCATTCCTCATTATGTACTACATTATAACAGCTATCATATCCCTCTCCGGCAAGCTCGGAAACACTGATATGCAGAATAAAGGCAAGAGCGCTATCCGCATTCTCACGATCTCTTACATTCTCGACATAATCCTTGAGATCGTTTCCAACTTTATCCTGAAGTCGGATGCAGTCCTCGTTATCGCAGGTGTCCTCGGTATCGTGGCGCTCGTATTCACGATCGTAATCACGATCATCTATATGTCGTATCTCAGCAAAGCAAAGTATATGCTCATCAGCGCTACTGCTCCGGCAGACGTACCGCCTATACAGTAATAAAACAACTAAAAACAATACGCGCCGCGGAAAACCGCGGCGCGATGTTTTTTTATACGTGATTATTTGAGTGCCTCTTCGACAGCGACTGCGCACGCGACGGTCATACCGACCATCGGGTTGTTGCCGGCGCCGATAAGTCCCATCATCTCAACGTGAGCGGGAACAGAGGAGGAGCCTGCAAACTGAGCGTCGCCGTGCATTCTTCCCATGGAGTCCGTAAGGCCGTAGGAAGCGGGGCCCGCCGCCATGTTATCGGGATGGAGCGTTCTGCCCGTGCCGCCGCCGGATGCGACGGAGAAGTACTTCTTACCGTTCTCGATGCACCACTTCTTGTACGTGCCTGCTACGAGATGCTGGAATCTTGTCGGGTTCGTGGAGTTACCTGTGATGGAAACGTCAACGCCCTCGTGCTTCATGATCGCAACGCCTTCAAGGACGTCGTTCGCGCCGTAGCACTTAACTTTCGCTTTTTCGCCGTTTGAAAACGCTCTCTCTTCAACGACTGTCAGCTTGTCGTTATAGAAGTCGTAGTCAGTCTTGACGTATGTGAAGCCGTTGATCCTGGAGATGATATAAGCGGCGTCCTTGCCGAGACCGTTGAGGATTATGCGAAGAGGTGTTTTTCTGACCTTGTCCGCTTTTCTTGCGATACCGATAGCGCCTTCAGCCGCCGCGAAAGATTCGTGACCTGCGAGGAAGCAGAAGCACTGTGTCTCTTCACGAAGAAGCATTGCGGCGAGGTTGCCGTGTCCGAGACCGACCTTGCGGTTTTCGGCAACGGAACCGGGGATGCAGAATCCCTGAAGACCGATTCCGATCGCTTCCGCAGCGTCAGCTGCCGTCTTCGCGCCTTTTTTGATGGCGATCGCGACGCCCAGAGTGTAAGCCCAGGTTGCATTGTCGAACGCGATGGGCTGAACGCCTTTGACTATCTCGTCAACGTTGATGCCTTTTTCCTCGCAGATAGCTTTTGCCTCTTCGAGGTCGGCGATGCCGTACTCAGCCATGCACGCCTTGATCTTCTCTATTCTTCTCTCGTATCCTTCAAATTTTACGTTGTTAGACATTTTTCTTCCTCCCTTTCTTACTCAGCTCTGGGGTCGATGTGCTTTACAGCTTCATCGTATCTGCCGTAGGTCTTTACGTTTGCTTCGTATGCTTCAGCGGGAGCGACGCCGCGTCTGATCTGCTCCATCATCTTTCCGAGATGAACGAATTTGTAGCCGATAACCTCGTCGTTATCGTCAAGTCCGATGCTCAGAACGTAGCCTTCAGCCATCTCGAGATAGCGAACGCCCTTCGCCTTCGTTCCGAACATTGTTCCGACCTGCGAACGAAGTCCCTTGCCGAGGTCCTCGAGGGAAGCGCCGACGGGAAGTCCGTTTTCGGAGAACGCGGTCTGCGTACGTCCGTAAACGAGCTGTTTGAAGATCTCTCTCATCGCAACGTTGATCGCGTCGCAGACGAGGTCTGTGTTGAGCGCTTCGAGAATCGTCTTTCCCTGGAGTATTTCTGCAGCCATAGCGGCGGAGTGGGTCATACCGGAGCAGCCGAGAGTTTCAACGAGAGCTTCTTCGATGATTCCGTCCTTAACGTTGAGTGTCAGCTTGCAGCATCCCTGCTGAGGAGCGCACCAGCCGATGCCGTGAGAAAGTCCGGATATGTCTTTGATGTCATAAGCCTTTACCCATTTGCCCTCTTCCGGGATCGGAGCGGGACCGTGGTGAGGGCCCTTTGTGACAGGACACATTCTTTCGACTTCTTGTGAATAAAAAATGCTCATTTTGTTTTATCTCCTTCTGCGTTGATATATGATTTTAACACACATATTATTATACATTAAATAGTTATCCAAATCAACACTTTTCTGAAAAAGTGAAAAATTCGGCAATATATAAAAAATATCGGCTCCGCATCGCTCCGTTTTCGACGACGCCGCTTTGTATAAATGCAGCGGGAACGGGAAAAATAAGCAAAAACGCGGAGGAAAGTGTGATGGCAGACAACGAAGGGCGCGCGTACGGCGCGGAAGACGGCGACGAAGTACAAAGAGCGGCGATGCCGTCGGATCTCGAGGACATATTCAAGAGCGGGAGCGTGACGGCGGTCGGAAAGGGGAAGTCGATCTACTGTCTCTCTGTCATCGGTCAGATCGAAGGACATTATCTGCTGACTGACGGGCAAAAGGTGACAAGGTACGAACACGTGATACCGCAGATCGCGGCGATCGAGCAGAGCGACGAGATCGACGGGATGCTGCTCATCCTGAACACCATGGGAGGCGACGTTGAAGCCGGGCTCGCGATCGCGGAAATGATAGCGGGAATGTCGAAACCCACGGCGTCCCTCGTCCTCGGAGGCGGACACTCGATCGGCGTTCCGCTCGCGGTGTCGGTGAAGCGCTCGTTTATCGTACCGTCCGCAACGATGACGATACACCCCGTCAGAATGAACGGTACCGTCGTCGGCACGCCGCAGACTTATTACTATTTTCAGCGGATGCAGGACAGGATAGTAAAATTCGTAACGTCTCACTCCGCGATAACGGAAGAAAAATACCGCGAACTTCTGATGAGGACAGACCAAATCGCGACTGACACGGGCACGCTCATCGACGGAGTCGAGGCGGTCGAATACGGACTTATCGGCTCGCTCGGAGGGCTTTCCGACGCTCTGTCTTCATTCGGCGAATAATTATTTGAGATATGCTTGAAATTGAGCGCTCGCTCTGTTACAATATATCTGCGGAGGTGGTGACATTGAAAGACGCCGAAAGCAGACAAACGGCCGTGTGCTTCACGGGACACAGAAGAATCAAATCAGAAGACGTCGAAGACCTTATATCAAAGCTCGACGTGGTGATAGATAGATGCGTATCAAAAGGGCTCGTAAGATTCATGTCCGGCGGCGCGCTCGGATTCGATACGTTAGCCGCAAAGAGAGTGCTCCTTGCAAAAGAGAAACACCCGCAGATATCCCTCTCTCTGATACTTCCCTGCAGGGATCAGACGAAGAAGTGGACGAGTCTCGTTGACATCAACGAATACCGCACGCTAAAAGACTGCGCTGATGAGATAATCTATATACAGGACTTTTACGACGCCGACTGCATGATGAAGAGAAACAAGTATATGATAGATAATTCTTCCCTTTGCATAGCTTATCACTCGGGAAGGACGGGGGGAACCGCAAACACTGTGAGGTACGCCGCGGAGCAAAAGATAAAAGTTATAAATTTATATACGAAAACAAGGGCTTTGCCGACATAAAAAGTCGGAAAAGCCCTTTCCTGTTTCATTATACGTCAGTATTGACCGCGCCGCACGTCAGCTGTTGAACCACGCTTTGGTGCTTCTTTTTCTGAAAGGACGCCTCTCGTCGTACCCGGCGCCTCTCATGGGAGTCTTTGACAGCGTGAGCGCAAAAGCGCATTTTGCGCCGTGTGAGAGCAGCAGCGTCTGGCAAGTCTTCATAGTTGCGCCGCTTGTTATTACGTCGTCGACGATGATATACTTTTTCCCGCGTACGTCGGCTTTTCCCGAAAGCGCAAACGCGCGCTTCGCGTTTTCCTCTCTCGAGAGCGCGTCGAGCGTCTTTTGAGCGGTTTTGCCGCGTCGGCGGAAAACGCTTTCAAAATGCGCTCCGGTATAGCGGGCAAGACGGCGCGCGACTCCCTTCGACTGGTCGAATCCGTACTGCGACACGGCAGAGCGGCGTCTCGGCGGAAACGTAACGCACCAGTCTTGCGAGAGCTGTCCGCTCTTTGCAAACATCATAAGTATCTCGCGCGCAAGTTCTCTTGAAAAGAATTTTTCGCACCCTCTGTCGGGCGAATATTTGAGGTTTTTCAGAAGAGCCGAAAACACTACGTTGTCAGAACTGTAAAAAAGAAGGGAGTGCATAGTTCTTCCGAGTTCACGGCAGAAGTAAAGGCCGCGCGTACTGCACACGCACTCTCGCGCGGGGAGCGCGCAAAACTTGCATGGGGACGACGCTTCCTTCGTATATCCTGCGCGGCATTCATCGCAAAGAGTGCCGGAATACTTCGTTATCTCGCCGCACGACGGACATTTTGAAACGATAAGTCTTTCTTTTATCTTATAGAGAGCTCTCTTCATCGTGAAAATTCTCCAACAGAATGCGGATCAGATCGATCGCGTATTTTGCATCCGACGCATCGTAAGCTTTACGGTGTTTGACGGTATAGTTCTCGGGAAACCCTTCCTTTGAAAAAACGAGCTTCAGGGTGAGAACGTTTGCCGACACGTCGGCAAAGCATCCGACTCCGTAAAGGTCGCAAATATAGACGAGCACCGCGCAGACCGCGCCGAGCTTCGGGAACATCTCGCCGACGAGAGAAAACGCAAAATCCCCTTTGAAGGTGACGTGGCTCTTCGCGTGTTTTGCGCTGAACTCCACTACGGCATTCTCGCCCTCGGAGAATATACGCGCCTCGGCGCGTTCTTCTTTTGACACTTCCGAAAATACGTACAGCGCGAGCGCGATAAGATTCACAAAATTCCTTCTGTCGATCACCGGATATATGAACGGAACGTCCCCGGTATAATGAAAGCTCCACTTCGCCTTATTGAAATCAAACGCCTTTGAAACGTCGCATATAAGACGCCTTGCGGTATCGCCTATATCGAAGGACTCTATCGCAAAAGACGCAGACGCCGCGGACGAATACATATTCGAAAGCATATTGCACACAAATACGTCGTTGAGTTCTTCCGCCGTCGCCTCGTTCCCCGCTCTTCCCCCGCAGAGCGGATAATCGGGAAGTTTCGTCTTAACCGGCATCATAAGCTCGTAGCTTTCGTATGATGAGAGCATCTCGCTCCTTGAACGGAAAAGTCTTATCTCGGCAAGACGCTTTCCGAAAAGATTTCTGCGTACTATCAGCGCGTATCTGTAACCGAAAAGACCGGTCACGCACGCTTCGACGTAGACCGGTCTGTACTTTTTTGCCTTTGAGAACATCATAGCTCTGAAGTTTTTTACGTCTTCCGGTCTAAAGCATTGAATAATACAATCTGCGCGAAGTCCCGATCCGTGCTCGGCGTATGCGCGAGCGTTCATATCGACGACGTTCAGCCCCTCGTCGCAGTACAGGACCGGATAAGCGGAATCGTAAAGCGACGTCGTCTTTGCGACGCACATAGGACCGAACGGTTTTCTTCCGTTATTCATTAGGAACTGCGCTCTCCGCGGGCGCCGCGCTCTCTTTCGTATCAGCGGCTGTCAGGGAATACGTCTCTGCCTTTGATGAAAAAGAGAGTTTTTCCCCGTCTTTTACGGTGTAGTCCTTCCTCGGAGTCAGGAAAGCCGCGTTCGGATGTTTTTCGCCTGCCGTCGCCGCAACGCCGTCCCTTATTGACGCCTTGTCGTCGCCCCTCATCAGAGCGAGGATCGAATATGCGCTGAAGCTTCCGCTGTATTTTTCAATATACGACGATACAGTTTGCGCGCTGTCGCCCTCTCTCGCGGAAAAGTCCATCGAGAAGAAATCGACGAATCTGAACGCCATCTCGACAGCAGGCGTGTTCTCGGGATCCTCGAGCACTTCGCGCTCTATCACCATACCTATGTCCGCGCCGCCGCAGTCGATGCGCAGCTGTGAGATAAAGGAGTATATCCTTTCAACAAAATCTATCGTAAAATCTCTGTCCCGCGTCAGGCCGTCCAGTATTATCCCTGAAAAGCCCATTTCCGCGAGCTCTTTTATCACCTTGCGGTCGACGGACGAGCGCAGCGCCGATATCTCGTCGGTCAGAAATACGTCTCCGAGATCAATGTATACGGCGCTTCTCATTCCGCGAGCGCCCGCTCTCGCTATTGCGGACGCGAGGATATCATACGACACGACGTCGCGGGATATTTCGGTACGCGTCGCCTCCGACGCCGCTTTCGACCCGTAGGAATACTTGCCGTCCGCGTTCCTTGCGTTGAAGATCACTCCCGTATATCCGCAGTCACAAAGCGCGTCAACAAGCGATGAGGCGGACGCCGAATCAGGGCATCCGTCAAGATCGAGAAATCCGTAGATCGCCGACATTTCGCCTTCCGCGTGCTCGTTCTTCACGAAGTCGATACTGCTTGCATCGTCGTTTGCCCCGTCCGGGGCGGGAATGAGCGTCTCGACCGGCTCCGTTGAAATATCAGCCGTCTCAAGACGGTTTTTAAGATGATTTCCGAGGATAAGCGCAAAAGCAACGCTGAGCGCGACCGCCGATACGATTATTATAATATTAATGATAGTTTTCTTTCTGTTCGTCTTATATCTGCTTTGACTTTTCTTTCCGCTGTAATTGTAATACTTCATTATATATTCCCTCAAAGCTTTGATAATGACAGTATAGCATAAATTACGGCCGTTTGCAATATCGTAATATGAGATATCGCGGCTTTGCCGCGAGCGATATGTGTCGTCTGCGACGACACAAGAAAAACACGGGGATGTAAAAAAGTCCAGATCGCAAAAAGGCGCCCCTGAAAGGAAACAAGTCAGCATAAAGACTTATGATAAGCACAAAAGAATACGGATAAACGTAAAATGATGCTTCTAACAATTGAAACCTCCTTTTTGCTATAAACGAACCTCACCTCTCGACGTACCTTTGTACGCCGTCGGGATTCGCATCGTTCATTCTGAACATTTTTTCCTATCCCCACAAAGGGGCTGTAAAAACTCGTGTGAGTTTTTACAGCCCCTCTAATATGGGTTTCCAAAGGGACTTTGTCCCTTTGGCAGGGCGCGGGACAGAGTCCCGCAAACAAATCTTAATACCTGACGATGAAGTCCGGGAGAAGTCTTGCGTTCGTATAGATGATGTAGTTGTCATCCCTCGAGCAAGGAAGCTCTCTCACGGTGTTTCCGTCTTTGTCTATAAGCTCGACCATGATCGCGATTTTATAGTTCGAGTAGTAGAGATCGTCTGTTGCGTAGTTCTCAAAGTCCGCGCCCGTCAGAACGGTGAAGTTGATCGGAATGTTGAGGTTCGTGTCGAGGTCGCCCTCGATCTCCGACCACTCTCTCGGGAATTCGAATACGTACTGATAATCGTTTCTCGTTTCGCTGTAATCGGGATCTGTCGTATCGAATCCGTCAAGCCACAAACTCGGCATATAAGTCGGGATACGCAGAGCGCTTGAATAATTGTCCTGCTTTGCGTAAAGCTGCAAACTGAGTCTGATGAAGTCGTATCCTTCCGCTTCTTCAACGATACGCGAAATGTCGTGGACCGCGACTGTCGCAACGTTCACGGCAGTAATACCGTCGGAGTCGAGCGGGTTGATACCGAGAGTTCCGTAGTCGCCGTCGAAGGAATCGTTCCTTACGTTATAATAGAGCTTTGCGGATTCTCCTTCGAAGTTGCAGTAGTAAACCCTGTTCCATATATCCGACATGGACTTCGTCGATTTACTGAGCGCCGTCATCGTGGGCGAGAACGCCATGTTCGAGCTGCCTGATACGGTGACGCCTATCGTTCTGTCCGTCTGGTCGCTCTTGCTCGGGAACTGCGCGAGGATGTTGTCCTCACCGGCGTACGTGAACGAAACGTTTGCGGTGATGACCGCGCCGTTTCCGCTCGTCAGGTACTCGTTTATACCGCGCGGCGCAGCCGTAGTTCCGAGATTTTCAACGAACTCCGCATAGTTCAGGTTTTGCTCGATGCCGTCGCCGTAATTGCGTCCCGATACCGCGGCGACCGTTCCGTTGACGGACGATATTCCGTAAGTACCGGCGACCGTCGGGTTACCTGTAATGATCTTACGCGATTCGAGCGCGTTTTCATGTCTTGTGAAGTTTATGAGGAAGCTGTGGTAGACCTGGATCAGCGAATCGCGTCCGAGGTAAGCCACGACTTCAGACTTCAGACTGTCGGCGATCGTTACCGTCGACGTAACGGTAGCGTTGACCGTGTCGTTTGTCTCCGTTATCTCTTCCGTCTCGGTCGTCGCCGCGAGAGAGTACGAACTCTGTACGAAGATGTTTCCGAGGATAAGGTGTACGTTACCGGCGCCCTCTCCCGTGAGCTTCGAGAGGTCGTTGATACGCGACGGGTTAGCCGAGTCTCCGAAGGAGGACGGGCAGGATATCGTGTAGTGGTAGATCGTCGAGCTGAGGCTTGCTTCGGTGAAGAACGAGATGTAATAGCTCTCAACCGCGGGCACGTAACCGTTCACATTGGCGTCGGTCACGGTCAGCGTGAAGTACGGAGTCGCGTCTCCGTCTTCTTTCATTCTGAAGAATTTCTCGGTCCCGTTATGCGTCGCCTTGACAGTCGCATCGGCTTCCGCGCACTCGACGTACGTTCCGTTCGTATTGTCCTGCGTTGCGGTGACATGGACCCACGTGTTGAGGTCGACAGGCTCGAAGTGAGCGCTTGTCGGGTCGTCGTAGTCTTCCCTGAATCCGGAAAGCGAGAGTATTCCGCCGGAATAAACGTCGGAGAACTCCGCGTAGTACGCCTTACCGCCGTTGTTCGGGTCGACGAGAACGAGAATCGTATCCGCGGGCAGATCGGGGATCGAACTCGACTTCGCCAGAGTCAGCCTCTTGTCGAAGTTGCGAAGCAGATCCTCTCCCGAGTTTATCGCGTTCTGCCACTCGTCCTGAGTACGCAGATAAGTATATTTGAAGTATATCGATGCGGGAGTTCCGAGGTTCTCCATGAGCGGCTTACCGAAACGCTCGTTGTCTGCGTACCAGTCGCGCTCATATTTCGTTCCCGACTCTGTCGCGATGTCGAAATCGAATCTCATGACCTTCTTGACTATTACGGGAACGTACAGATGGTATGCGGTCTTCGTGTTGTCGTTCGGGTCGAGATATTTGACGTCGATAAGCGAGAACATAACGCCCGCGGTATCAAATTCGTCGGTGAAGTAGAATTCCGGGACTCCCAAACGGTTCTGATTGTCGCGTTTCAGGCAAGGCTCTGTCGTCGGGTTCGCGCCGACCGAGGTCGGATCGATTATGAATCCGCCCGCAGTGTCGTCGTATACCATTCTGTAGATATCTACATCATATACGTTCGCGACGTCTTCGGCATAACCGTATTTGGGAGAGTTGCCGGTGTATACGATCGACTGATTCATATTGCTGACCAGGTTGATATACGAGTTGATCATCGCCGTCGTATTCATAATGGCGGAGTCCTCGACTGTCAGCACCGCAAAATCGCTTGTCAGAAGCGTGCCCTGCTCGGTGTTGAACGTTGAGAGCTTGCCCTGATAAGTATTGAACGTGCTGATGTTTGATTTGGTGTAGAGATATCTCCAGTCGGTATTCAGGATATCTTTTACGGGAAGTCCCGCCACAGTCGGGGATATGCCGTCGCCGGTCAGAGTCAGTACCGACGTACCGATATCGTATATCGGGTTGATGTTCGCGTAAGGCGACGCCGCTTCGCGGTCGACCGACGAGTTCGCGTCTATCATCGACGACCTCGCCGAGTTAGGAGATGCCGCGGTACACGTTCCGTCATAGTCCGAAAGAACCACGTAACCGCCGTTGCCGTAGACCTCGGCGATACTGTTTGCGTTGTTTATCGCGCTGTTGTATTTTCCGCAGAGTCTCGGCTGATCGTTCATACGCTGGATCGAGACCGCAACGAGCTTGACGTAAGACGTTCCGCTGTCCTTCATACTTCCGACCAGCGCAGCGGTACCGCACGATACAGTTGCCGTCGCCGCGTTGTTCTTATACTGATTGACCGTCGTATCGTTAAGAAGAATATTAGCGCCCTTTACGAACGTCTTCTCGGCGATACATCCGAAAATTCCGCCGAGGCCGTTTAATCCGGCTTTATCTCCGCTCGCATAATCGGGATCATTCGTCTTTGTGGATACCGCGCAGTTATACGACTCAAAATCGTAAACATTGAATCTGTTTCCGTCAGCGTTGCCGGATTTTGAATATCCTACGATACTTCCCGCGGCGCACTCGGTAGTGTCTGTAGTCGACGTGGAAACTATGTCGTAATTCTTCACGATACAGTTGTTAAGATTGACAAGACTGGACCCGGCTGTCGACGTCGACTCGTTTTTACCGAATATACCTCCCGCGGACCGCAGAGCAGAGATCGTCGAGCGGTTGGTACCGCCGTCAACGACGATATTCGTCGCGTTGATCACAGTGGGAGCTCTTCCCTCGTTGGCAGTCGGGTTCTGGTTCTTGCCCTGGTCGTGATACATACTTCCGAAAACTCCTCCGGAACGCGTACCGTTAAGAGCTAAGTTCTCGACCGTGACGTCCGTAATATCAAGCGTACCGTTCTTCTGGTTTCCGAATACGCCTCCGGCGTAGATAATCTTGCTTGAATCCTGATAAGTCGCGAAAATATTTGCGCCGCTGACCGTATTTCCGATAACGGAATAGTTGCTGACACTGAGGTCGAATCTCTGGTCGGATCTTCCGATGAGTCCTCCCGCGCAGTAAACATAGTCCGCGGTACCCCATTCATACGTCGCGGCAGAGTTATTAACGCTTCTGGTAGACTTGGATTTTATCTGTATCTCGTCGATATAGAGCGGAGTCTTACTCGACGCGCCGGTGATACGAATGTTTCGGCTGAGGCTTCCGATAAGTCCGCCCGCGTTGAGTCCGGCGGTCAGAGTGATACCGGTGCCTTCAACGCTTCCGCACTCTTCGATTATTCTCGTAGGCCGTGTTTCATATTTGTTCGCTTTATAA
>JAFXNX010000270.1 GCA_017529175.1 Clostridia bacterium | reverse complement strand
TTTACATAAAGGATCGCCGTCAAGGCGTCTTAGATCGGGGTATTCGATAAGGAATTTGCGCTCTGTTTCAAATGGCTCCGGAATGCCGCAAAACGCTTTGACCTCTTCAACGAGGCGTCTCATTTTTTCGTCAAAATCATCCATCGCCGGTATTATCCTCAAGTGCGGATTGCCGCACCAGGCGGAAATCAGCTTATCGTCAAGAGATATTGCTTCTTGCGAGTTCTCGCGTCTTAAACCGACTTTCTCGTAATGCTGCGCTGCGCCCTTTGCCGCAGTTTCAAGATGAAATACCGCGTCGTAGGAATCGCGAAGTTCCGCCTCGCTCTTCCCCGCGCGCCGAAGAGCTTTCGAAAACACTTCCGGCGTCATATACGTCTTTGAATCAAGCGCCGCCCTGTCGCAAACTATAAGCACGCGATCTTTTTCCATCGTGGCGGCGGCGCGTTCAAATACGCTCTCGCGCTCAAGCTGGAGTTCAAGCCGGAGCATTTGAAAATCGGCAAAAGTTCCGCAAGTCCACGGCGCAACTCCGCCCGACATCATATCGCTCGCGGTCTCGGAGATCGTGAGAACTCTGACGCCGAACGCTTCGAGCTCTTTCTTTATCAAAGAGAGCGCCGCTGTTTTTCCGGCGCAAGGGCCTCCGCTCAGAACTATCTTTCGTATTTCCATACAAGCTACCTTTATTTGCGTTTTTTACTGTCCTTGTTATTACAGGCGTCGCATATTCCGCACGATGAGCACTCACCGCAGCAGTTTCCGCCGCGGCGGCGTCGTCTTAGCGTCAGATAGAGTGCAAACGCGACGACAAGGACTATAAGGACTGTCAGTATTATATCGAGTGCATTCATATCAGAATACCCGCAAGATGGACGAGGGACGTTATGATCCACGCGATGGCGCACTGCCAAAGAACAACTCCTATAGACCACTTGACGCCCATCTCGCGTCTTATCGACGCGACCGCGGCGACGCACGGAGTATAGAGCAGAGAGAACGTCATAAGACATACCGCCGACAGAGTCGTGAGGGCGTTTTCAACGCCGTCCGCGAAGAGCATCTGCATAGTGGACACGACGCTCTCCTTTGCGATAAATCCGCTGATAAGAGACGTTCCTATCCTCCAGTCGCCGAGCCCTATCGGTCTCATAAGAGGCGAGAGGAATCCCGCTATCCTCGAGAGGATGCTGTCCTGCGGATCGGATACCATGTTGAAGCGCGGATCGAAACTGCTGAGAAACCATATAACAATTGTCGCTATCAGAATTATCGAAAAAGCTCTTTGCAAAAAGTCCTTCGCTTTCTCCCAAAGAAGACGGACGACGTTTTTAGCTCCGGGAAGTCTGTAGTTCGGAAGCTCCATTACGAACGGTACGGGATCTCCCTTGAATATAGTTCCTCTGTACAGAAAAGCTGCCCCTATGCCGACGGCGATCCCTACGACGTAGAGCCCCATCATCACGAGCGCCGCGTGGTTCGGAAAGAATGCCGCCGCAAAGAACGCGTATATCGGAACTTTCGCCGAACATGACATAAACGGCGTCAGCAGTATTGTCATTTTACGGTCGCGCTCACTCGGCAAAGTCCTTGTCGCCATGACGGCGGGGACGGTACATCCGAAACCTATCAGCATCGGAACGATGCTTCTTCCCGAAAGTCCGAGACGGCGCAATAGCTTATCCATGACGAACGCCACACGCGCTATGTATCCGCTGTCCTCAAGTATGGAGAGGAAGAAGAACAGAGTTACGATTATCGGCAGAAAGCTCAAGATGCTTCCTAGGCCGTTGAAGAGTGCGTCAATGACAAGACTGTGTATCACGTCGTTGACTCCGGCGGAAGTAAGCGCGGAGTCGACGGCTCCCGCGATCGAGTCGATGCCGCTCTGAAGGATATTCTGGAAAAATGCTCCTATAACGTTGAAAGTCAGGAAAAACACGATGCCCATGATAAGGATAAAAGTCGGTATCGCGGTATACTTACCTGTCAGTATACGGTCTATCTTCTCGCTTCTTTTGTGCTCACGGCTCTCGCGAGGGCGCTTTACCGTCTCGCGGCAGACTTTCTCAATAAAGTCGAAACGCATATCGGCGATCGCCGCGTTTCTGTCAAGTCCGCGCTCCTTCTCCATCTGAACGATTATATGTTCGACAGCGTCGCGCTCGTTTTCGTCAAGTCCGAGCTGTTCTTCGATCAGATCGTCGCCCTCTATAAGTTTGCTCGCGGCAAAACGCGTGGGAAGGTCCGACGCGACAGCGTGGTCCTCGATCAGGTGAGAAATGCCGTGCAGACAGCGGTGTACCGCGCCGCCCTTTCCGTTTTCGTCGCAAAAGTCCTGACGAAGCGGCTTCTCCTGATATCTTGCGACGTGGATAGCGTGGTCGATCAACTCATCAACACCGTAATTCTTTGCGGCTGAGATCGCAACGACAGGTACGCCGAGCATCT
>JAFXNX010000269.1 GCA_017529175.1 Clostridia bacterium | reverse complement strand
GATCTCGCGTCCGATAATCTTTTCGGCGATCTCGACGGATACGTCCGCTATCTCATCTTTGATAGTCTCATCCGCCTTGCGGCGCCTCATATCGGCTTCGGTCTCGGCATTCTTGACGATGATCGCGGCCTTTTCCTTCGCATCCGATACGATCGCCGACTCGCGGCGGGCGGCGTTGTCCTTGGCTTCTTTTATAATGCGGTCGGCCTCGTCGTCGGCAGACGCGAATTTCGCATCGAGTTCGGCTTTGACCTTCTCGGCTTCCGACAGCTTCTGCTCCGCCTTGGCAAATTCCGCATCATACTCTGCCTGTCTGTCCTCAAGCACTTTTTTTACGGGCTTGAAGAGAAACTTTTTAAGGATCAAAAACAATATAACGAGATTGCATAATGAGATCAGGATAAGCCAGATATTGACGTTGATTATATCCTGTGACTGCATTAAATTTACCTCGCGAGCGTATTAACGAGAATATCGACGAATCTTTGCGGAGCGACGAATATGAGCAGTATTGCTATGACGAGAGCGTAAAGACCGGTCGTCTCGGCAATTGCGCATCCCATGAGCATCGTTGTCGTTACGTTGCTCTTCGATTCGGGCTGACGTCCGATAGCTTCACAAGCTTTTGCGACGGCGTTACCTTCACCGATACCGGGGCCGATACCGGCGATCATTGCCATACCTGCGCCGAGAGCGCATGCTCCGAGAATAATTCCGATTGCAAGTTCCATTTTGTTTACCTCACTTATGTATAATATTTATTATTGATTTTTTGCAAGTTTTTTACCGCGCCGTTTGAAATACAGCTCTTCCGGGAAACCGTTTGCAATATAGAGCATCGTCAGCATAGCGAAGATAAACGCCTGCAAACATCCGCTGAAAAGGTCGAAGTAGACGGAGAGGACGGCGGGAATACCGACTCTCAAAAACGGTATATCGGAAAGCGCGCCGGGAAGCCATGAGAAGAGCGCGCTCGAGAGTCCCTGAAGCGCCGTGCCGACGAGAACGGAAACGACCGAACCGGAGAGTACGTTACCGTAATGACGGAATGCCATTGACACGGGAGTCGCGATCTCGCTTATGACGTTAAGGGGTGTGAGCGCCACGGGAGATGCAAAGCTCTTCGCGTATTCCCACGGGCCGCATTTCATCTTATAGTGCGTTATCAGGATGAAGACGAGGATCGCCCATCCTCCCACGATGTTGAGATCCGACGTAGGCGGGAAAAGACCGAAAAGGCTCAGTAAGCTCGAGAACGCCGAGAGCGCCATTATCGCCGCGATAAACGGCGGAAAGTGCGAGAAGAACGTTCCCATGTTATTCTTGACGAGCGCCTCCGATTTCTCGACGATCCATTCTGCGATTATCTGCCGTTTGGAATCGGGTCTTGTCTTAAGGCCTCGCGTCAGGAAAATGCAAAGCCAGAGCACCGTCAATATGACAGCGACCGAATTTATCTGCGATTCGGTGACGGTAAGCGGCTGGATCGGGGTCGGGATCGTAAAGTAGATCAGCGGACCCGATATATCGATGCCTTCCGACGCGGGTGTGAACAGTACCTTCAGCACCATACACGCCACGATCGGCAGAATAGCGAGTATCAGTATTAAAATATCAACAGCGTCAAGCTTTCGCTTTGATCTGTTCTCCATATACAGCATCACTTCCTTATGGCTCAAAACTACGGTAACGCAAACCGGACGGTCTACTCGCCGTCATCGGGCGTATCAGGCGCTTGAGCGGTATTATCCGCATCGTCGCCTTTCATTTTGAATTTAGGTCTGAACATAATAACGATACGCGGGAAAAAGTACGAAATAAGTATCGCGATAATATCGAATACCGAAGGGAGAAGGTAACCCGCCGCCGCTACGGCAAAAAGCAGAATCTCTCTGAAGAGCATCGAAAAGCGCATCTTCGTTTTGAGTGACTTTTCATCCGCGCCGAGAGCAGACTGTACCGTGAGTCCCATCAGAAAGAAATTGAACACGGCAAAAGAGACGCCGAGTAAATTTCCGAGCAGGACCGTTATGTCCCATTTTCCTATAATCAGATAAACCGAGTTAAGGAGAAGCGACAGCACGGCGCTTCCCGCCGCGACGAACACAGTCTCCTTCAGTACGGTTTTGTCGATCTTCTTCATTGGATATCTCCGCAAAAGTTAAAATAAATCAGTTCATTTTATCACAAAACAAATTTCAGTTCAATACCAAAATTATAATTTATATAATATTTTTATAAATGCGCGCGGTATAAGGAGGAACTGTACGCTCGTCGTTCGTGATCACGGTATTATCCGAGTCAAAGACGCACTCTACCCCCTGCGGCACCTCAAAAATATAGCTCTTCTCCCTTGTCACGACGGTATAAAGGGATG
>JAFXNX010000268.1 GCA_017529175.1 Clostridia bacterium | reverse complement strand
GATGATGAAGATAGGCATACCCGCGGGACTTCAGGGTACGGTGTTCTCATTTTCAAACATCGTCATCCAGTCGTCGGTCAACTCTTTCGGGCACGTATTCGTGACGGGAAATTCTGCGGCTCAGAACCTCGAGGGATTTATCTATATCGCGATGAACTCCTTCTATCACACCTCGCTCACCTTTGTAGGACAGCACGTCGGAGCGGGACGCCCGGAGAGGATAAAGAAGATCGCGCTGATTTGTCTTATGTACGTCGCCGCAACGGGACTCGTGCTCGGATTTGCCTCGTTCTTTTTCGCAAGGTCGCTTCTCGGGATCTATATCCCGAACAATGCCGAGGCGCTGGAGGCGGGATTTATCAGAATGTCGGTGATCTGTACGACTTATTTCACCTGCGGTATTATGGACTGCTTCACCGGATTCATCCGCGGCATGGGTTCGTCCCTTACCCCTATGATAATTTCACTTGCCGGGGCGTGCGGTTTCAGAATGATATGGATATATACCGTATTCGCCGCCGCGAGAAGCCCCGTGATACTGTTTATGTCATACCCCATTTCCTGGAGCGTATCGATAGCGGCGCAAATAGTTGCGTACTTCATAATAAAGAAAAAAACAACCGAAAGGATCCTTTCCGCAAAAACGGCGGAAATATAACGCAGGAGCAGAGAAAGAATGGAAAATCGTAAATTTGATCCCTCGCCGTATATGGAGAGGGCAAAAGAGATACTCTCAAAGATGACCCTTACCG
Organism: Clostridia bacterium; assembly: GCA_017529175.1. The sequence continues at coordinate 7,753 of JAFXNX010000268.1, read as the reverse complement.
AAAAGATAGGTCAGACCGTGCTCTACGGCTCGATGGGAAAACTGGATCTCGACGACATGAGAGCGGGAAAGATCGGCGCGCTTCTTAACGTGCCGAACGTCGCGACCGCGAACGAGATGCAGCGTATCGCCGTCGAAGAGACCCGTCTCGGCATTCCGCTTCTGATAGGACACGACGTAGTTCACGGAGACAGGACGCTTTTCCCGGCGCCTCTTGCGTCGTCCGCGTCATTCGACCTTGATTTGATCGAGAACGCGGAGGCGTTCGCGGCGCGTGAAGCGTATCATGAGGGCATCAACTGGATATATTCCCCGATGGTCGACATAGCGCGCGACTCGAGATGGGGAAGGATCGCCGAGGGCGCGGGTGAGGACAAGTTCTACGGATCAGCTGTCGCCGCGGCGAGAGTGAGAGGATTCCAAAGGATCAATCCCGATACGGGAAAGCCGTATACCGCGGCGTGCTTCAAGCATTATTGCGGTTACGGTCTGTCCGAGGCGGGGCGTGATTATGAATCCTGCGATATCGGAGAGAGGACTCTTATAGGGGAGTATCTTCCCGTCTATAAAGCCGCGCTCGACGCGGGAGCTATGACTTGCATGAGCTCCTTCAACTCCCTCAACGGCGTCCCCGTCACCGGAAGCAGATATTATCTTACGGAACTTCTGCGCGAAAAGTGGGGATTCGAGGGCATGGTCGTATCCGACTGGCAGTCGATATCGGAGCTTACTTACCACAGAGTGGTGGCAAGCGAAAAGGACGCTGCCGCCCTTGCGATGAGTGCAGGGTGCGATATGGATATGCACTCCGCGGCTTACGACAAATATCTTGAAGAAGTAGTGAGGGAGGACCCCTCTTTCGAAAAGTATATTGACGAGGCGGCGCTTCGCGTTCTCTGCACGAAGATCGCGCTCGGGCTCTTTGAGGACCCGTACCGCGAAGAGGACAACGAAAAGTATTTTCTCACTCCCGAATGCCGCGCGGCGTCAAGGACTATGGCGGAAAACTGCATGGTCCTCTTGAAAAACAGCGACAGTATCCTTCCGCTTAAACGCGGCGGTAAGTATCTTCTCACAGGACCGCTTGCCGACGCAAAGTTTGAAAATATGGGCATCTGGGGCGGACGCGGAGACCCCGCGACCGTCGTCACTGTAAAAGAAGCGCTCGAGAGCGATCCCGAAATCGGTATCGAGTATCTTAAAGGATGCGAAGTCGAGGGCGGCGACCGCTCCGGCATGAAAGGCGCGGGACGCGCCGCCGTGAACTGCGACGCGATAATCTACGTCTGCGGCGAACCCTGCCAGTGGGCGGGAGAAGGCGGCGGCAGAGTAGACCTCTCGATCGGCGCGCCTCAGAGCGATTACCTCAGAATGCTCTCATCCTTAAAGAAGCCGCTCATCACTGTCGTGCTTTGCGCAAGACCTCTTGCGCTCTCCAACGTCGACGAAGCGTCCGGCGCCGTCCTTCTCGGATGGCAGGGAGGAGTCGAACTCGGAAACGCCGTGAAGAGCATTCTCTTCGGCGACGTATCGCCGTCTGGACGCCTTCCCGTGACTTTCCCGCGTCATACGGGACAGCTTCCGCTCTATTATGCGGCTCTTCCCGGCGGAAGACCGGTGTGGCGAGACGACGTGAGAGACCGTTACCGCGACTGCGCAACGTCTCCGCTCTATCCGTTCGGATACGGGCTGACATACGGAAACGTGACTTATTCAAAGCTTACGCTGAGCGCGGAAACTCTCGATATGAACGGCGGCGGTATCACCGCCTCGGTCGACGTAACGAACGGTTCCGACGTGGAAGTGAAAGAAGTCGTTCAGGTGTATTTCAAGGATCTTGTCAGCTCCGTTGAAACGCCCGAGCGCCGTCTTTGCGCCTTCAGAAAAGTACCTCTTGCGCCTCATGAAACGAAAACGGTCTCGTTTGACTTTAAGGCGGGAGATTTCTCGTTTATCGGTCTCGATCTGACTCCTGCCGTGGAGCGCGGCGCGATCGCGCTTTACGCGGGAGCTGACTGCACGACAGATAATGAGGCGATATTTGAAATAGTATAAGACTGTCGGACGCCGGATGCGGCGTCCGATAATGTTTACGAAAATTGTCTTGAAACGTCATATATTATATGTTATAATAATTTAATAATTTCATTTTTACAGAAGTCCGATCATGAAGATATTATTTGAAAACGACGCGATAGTGATAGCAGAAAAGCCATGCGGCGTGCTCTCGGAGCAGAGTCCTTGCGGCGACGACGCCGTGAGCGTTCTGTCGCGCGAGACGTCCTCGGCAATATATCCCGTTCACCGCCTTGACCGCGCGGTCGGAGGAGTTATGCTGTTTGCAAAGAGCGCGAAAGCGGCGTCAGTTTTGTCAACGGACGGAGCGTTCGAAAAAGAGTATATCGCCGTCGTTCACGGAGATACGGACGCATCGGGGGAACTTACCGATCTTTTGTTTAAAGATTCGAGAACGAATAAGAGCTACGTCGTAAAGAGAATGAGGCGCGGAGTGCGCAAGGCGCGCCTTGAGTATAAAACTCTCGCCGCAAAGAACGGCCTCTCCTTCGTTTCGGTAAGACTTCTTACGGGAAGAAGTCATCAGATAAGAGTACAGTTTTCGTCAAGACGGCATCCCGTCGTCGGAGACGGAAAATACGGCGCGAGCGACGGATGCGATATTGCTCTGTTTTTGAGGAAGATAGTTATACCGTCTTTTGACGGGGAGAGTATCAGCGCATCGTCCCGTCCCGACACGGCTCGCTATCCGTGGTCGGAATTCAGCGGTATTTTCGATGAGGTTGACAAGGTATGAAAGAGTATTTGACGTTAAATAAGATCGACCGCCTCATCGGAGCGGAAGAGTACAAGCGCGCGATGAGAGAGCTTTCGGGCGTCATCGCGCCGGCAGTTGAAAAAGGTCTTACAAGCGCCCTGTATTTAAGAAATTATCTTATCTCCGTCGACCGCGGCTGCGGACTTTCCACCTGCCTTGAGTATATGAGGGAACTGCTTCACGAGGGCGGCGCGAAAACTCTTACGGTGACGGAGTCCTCGATCGACAACGCCGCGTTAGTAGAGCTTGGAGATCCGTTGCCGTTCGATTCGGACGCGGGAAGGATAATTTGCGTCGATCTTTCGGAAAAGCTTAACAGTCTTGACACTCCGGAGATAAAAAAACGTCTTACGGCGCTGCGTCGCAACGACGAGCGGACGATCTTCGTCTTCAGGATTCCTCTTGTCGACGAAGAAATGATGAAGCGGGTGCATGACAGCTTATACGACGTGATGAACGTTATAGATATCAGAATAGGGGAGCTTACCCCCGACGAGGTATTCGAGTTTTCGTCACGGACTGCCGCCGATTCGGGCTTCAAGCTCGACGCCGGCGCGACGGACGAGCTGATGAAAAAGATAAAAGACGAAAAGGCGGACGGAAGCTACTACGGCTTCGATACGATAAAAAAGGTCGTCGACGAGCTCGTTTTCAACAAGCTCTCCGACAACGCGAAGGATCCGTCGACTGATAACGTCATAAGGGCGGATGATATATCAAAGATAATTTCGAAGGAGAAAGAGTACACCGACCCGCTCGACCTTTTCGACGAGTACGTCGGGATGGAGAGCGTAAAGCGCCAGATCTCTGAGATCGTCGCGCAGATCAAATATCTGAAATCGCGGCGCGGCGTCGCCATGCCGTGTATACATATGAAGTTCGTCGGAAGTCCCGGAACGGGAAAAACCACCGCGGCGCGTATCGTCGGAAAGACGCTCGCCTCCCTCGGTATCCTTCGTAACGGAGCGTTTTTCGAGTATACCGGCCGCGCGCTTGTCGGGGATCACATAGGAGAGACGGAGAAGCGTACTTCCGAGATATGCAGAGACGCTTACGGCTCGGTGCTGTTCATTGACGAAGCGTATTCGCTCTTTTTAACCGAAGACCCCGGACGGGATTTCGGACGCGAAGCGATCACGGTGCTGATCTCCGAAATGGAGAACCACCGCTCCGATTTCGCCGTCATTATGGCGGGGTATCCGGATGAAATGGAGACTCTTATGAAGTCCAACCCCGGACTCGAGAGCAGGATACCGTATACCATCCGTTTCGACAGTTATTCGAAAGATGAGCTCTTCGAGATATTCATGCGGAGCATGAGAAAAGAATTTGATTATACGGACGCCCTGGAGGCCCGGGCAAAGGAGTATTTCGACTCTTTACCGAAACCGGTCCTCGATTCAAAGGAGTTTTCAAACGCGAGGTTTGTAAGAAATCTTTACGAGCGTACGCAGAGAAAGGCGCTGTGGCGCTGTATGAAGAAAAACGAAGAAGTCGTAATAGACGCTGTCGATTTTGAGGAAGCGATAGCCTCTGAAGAGTTTGATTTTTCATCTCCGTCCGGAACGATAGGTTTCTGACGGCAAGAGGGAGGATGATTAAATGACAGAAGCGACCAAAAAGATAATTTCAAAGACAGTCGATGAAATATCCGCAAACTATAAAGAGTCGGATATTCTTATGCTGAAAGACGAGTCCGCGCTTCCCGACAGAGGCGCCGTGATAGAGATCATAAAAGGATTCAGGAGCGTAATGTTTCCCGGCTATTTTGAGGGAAAGATCTCGGCTGGTGCCGAGCCGGAGTATTATATCGGCTCGTGCCTTACGGACCTTTACGAAAGACTCCTCGAGCAGGTGACGCTCGCTTTGTCATACAAGAAGAAGGGCGCCGCCTCCGTGTTCCGCGCAAAGGCGGAGAAGATATGCGACTCGTTTTTTGAAAAGCTTCCCGAGGTTCAGAAGATGCTTCTCAAGGACGTTGAGGCGGGATATAACGGCGACCCTGCGGCGAAGAGCCGCGAGGAGATAATCTGTTCTTATCCCGGATTTCTCGCAATATTCGTCTACAGGATTGCTCACGAGCTTTACGTCAGGAAAGTTCCGTTCATCCCGAGGATCATGACGGAATACGCTCACGGACAGACCGGTATCGACATCAACTCCGGCGCCGAGATAGGGGAGTATTTCTTCATCGACCACGGAACGGGCGTCGTCGTCGGAGAGACTACGGTGATAGGAGACAACGTAAAACTTTATCAGGGCGTTACCCTCGGCGCGCTCTCCCTGAAGAGCGGTCAGAAGCTCGCGGGCAAAAAGCGTCATCCTTCGGTAGAGGACGGCGTTACGATCTACGCTAACGCGACGATACTCGGCGGCGAAACCAAGATCGGCGAGCGCTCGGTCGTAGGAGGCAACACATTCATTACGGAATCCGTGGACCGTAATGTAAAAGTCAGCGCGAAGACGCCTGAACTCAATATCAAAACAAAAAATAATAAATAAGAATATAAAGGAGAACGTTATGCCGTTTGTTTACAGTGAACCTTGCCACACCTTCAGCGAATATCTGCTGATCCCCGGGTACACGTCCCCGGACTGCATACCCGCGAACGTAAAGCTTAAAACTCCCCTTGTGAAATTCAAGTGCGGAGAAGAAGCTCCGATCAGTCTCAATATCCCGCTCGTTTCCGCTATCATGCAGTCGGTTTCCAACGACACTATGGCGATAGCTCTCGCAAAAGAGGGCGGTATGTCTTTCATCTACGGCTCGCAGTCCGTCGAGGACGAGGCGGCGATGGTCGCAAAGGTCAAGAACTACAAAGCGGGCTTTGTCGTCAGCGATTCGAACGTAACTCCCGAAGACACGCTCGGAGACGTTCTTCGCGTAGTTGAGGAGAAGGGACACTCGACTGTTGCCGTTACCGACGACGGGACGTCGTCCGGCCGGCTTCTCGGCATCGTCACGGGACGCGACTACAGAGTCAGCCGTATGTCGGAGGATCTGAAGGTCAAAGAATTTATGACGCCGATAGAAAACCTCGTCACGGCTCCCGATACGACGACTCTCAAGGAAGCGAACGACATAATATGGGATCACAAGCTCAACTCCCTTCCGCTTATCGACGGCGAGGGAAAGCTCAAATATCTCGTTTTCAGAAAAGACTATTCACAGCACAAGGAAAACCCCGATGAGATGCTTGATTCAAACAAGCGCTACATGGTCGGTGCCGGCATCAACACGCTCGACTATGAGAAGAGAGTTCCCGCGCTCATCGAAGCGGGAGCGGACGTGCTTTGCATCGACTCTTCCGAAGGATATTCCTGCTGGCAGAAGCAGACGATAGATTTCATCAGGTCCCGTTACGGCGACAGCGTAAAAGTCGGCGCGGGGAACGTTGTAGACCGCGACGGATTTTTGTTCCTCGCCGAGGCGGGAGCGGATTTCGTAAAGATCGGTATCGGCGGCGGTTCCATCTGTATCACGAGAGAGCAGAAGGGTATCGGACGCGGACAGGCGACGGCGGTCCTCGAGGTTGCCGCGGCTCGTGACGAATACTATGAGAAGACGGGAATCTATATTCCGATCTGTTCCGACGGCGGTATCGTCCACGACTATCACATGACGCTCGCCCTTGCCATGGGCGCGGATTTCATCATGCTCGGCAGATATTTCGCAAGATTCGACGAGAGCCCGACGACGAAGCTGAACATCAACGGAACTTACGTCAAGGAATACTGGGGCGAGGGCTCCAACCGCGCGCGCAACTGGCAAAGATACGACCTCGGCGGAAAGTCGAAGCTCTCCTTTGAGGAAGGCGTCGACTCATACGTAACGTATGCCGGAAGTCTTCACGACAACGTTCAGAAGAGTCTTTACAAAGTAAAATCGACGATGTGCAACTGCGGTGTGACGACGATCGCTGATCTTCAGAAGAACGCGCGTATCACGCTCGTATCTTCCACGAGTATCGTCGAGGGCGGATATCACGACGTCATGCTCAAGACTACGAATAAAAGAGAAATATAATTACATATAAGTGATTGAGAGGTGGAATCATGGGAAGCTATAAAAGCGATATTGAGATCGCCCAGGAGTGTAAAATGCGTCATATCCTCGACGTTTCGCGCGAAGCGGGGATACCCGACGAGCTTGTCGAACAGTACGGTAACTACAAAGCAAAGATAGAACTCTCAGCTCTTGACAAAGCCGGAGACGACGGACGCCTCGTGCTCGTCACGGCGATCACTCCGACTCCCGCCGGAGAGGGTAAGACCACGACTACGATAGGACTTGCGGATTCTTTGCGCAGAATAGGAAAGCATCCCGTCGTTGCGCTGCGCGAGCCGTCTCTCGGTCCCGTTTTCGGCATCAAGGGAGGAGCTGCCGGCGGCGGATGGGCGCAGGTAGTTCCGATGGAGGACATCAATCTCCACTTCACGGGCGACTTTCACGCGATAGGAGCCGCTAACAACCTTCTCGCCGCGATGCTCGACAACCATATCCAGCAGGGCAACCAGCTCGGTATAGACCCCAAAAAGATCACGTGGCGCAGATGCGTCGATATGAACGACAGACAGTTGAGATACGTCGTCGACGGTCTCGGCGGCAGAGCGAACGGATGCCCGAGAGAAGACGGATTCGATATTACAGTCGCGTCCGAGATAATGGCGGTGCTCTGCCTTGCCTCGTCGATATCCGACCTCAAAGCGCGCCTTTCCCGTATCATCGTCGGATATACTTATTCCGACGAGCCGGTAACGGCGGGCGACCTCAAGGCGGCGGGCGCCATGACCGCGCTTCTCAAGGATGCGCTCAAGCCTAATCTTGTTCAGACGCTTGAAGGAACTCCCGCGTTCGTTCACGGAGGTCCGTTTGCAAATATCGCTCACGGATGCAACTCTGTCATCGCGACAAGATGCG
>JAFXNX010000267.1 GCA_017529175.1 Clostridia bacterium | reverse complement strand
CACATCTCTTATGTCAAAAGGCGACTCGTCAAAAGTTACGGTAAAAGCCGAACTGCCGGAAGCGCTTGAAGCGCCGCTCGGCGCCGGGGACGTTGTCGGAACGGTAAGGTATTCGCTTGACGGAAAAGAGATCGGATCGTGTGATATAGTATGTAAATGCGGAGTCGATAAGATCGGTTTCTTCGAATTGTTTTTCCGGATGCTGTCCATGTTTTCGCTCACAAATTGATTCTATCAAAAAACTTCTCTGATCCGTGATTTTTTTGATAAAAAATGTTGTATTTTGCAAATTAATGTAGTAAAATAATTTTTGTTATTTATACAACATATCGTATCAGAAAGGCACTATACATGGATGTTAAAATCAACGACAAGTTTGTAAAAAGCTTCGCAACCGACAGTGATCTTAAAGCGATCGCTCCCGAGATCTCAGATGCTCAAAGCAAAGTCCTTAAAATGAACGGCGAGGGTTCTGACCGTCTCGGATGGCGCGATCTCCCGATCGACTACGACAGAGAAGAGTTCGACCGGATCGTCAAAGCTGCCGAGAGGATCAAAAAGATGTGCGACGTTCTCATCGTGATCGGTATCGGCGGATCGTATCTCGGCACGCGTTCCGCTTTGGAATTTGAAAAAAGCCCTTACTACAACTCTCTTAAGAAAGATACTCCGGACATATACTTTACGGGCAACTCGATAAGCTCGTCCGCTATTTCCGAACTCGTGATGCTCTGCGAAGGACGCGACGTTTGCGTAAACGTAGTCTCTAAATCAGGCACGACGACGGAGCCCGCGGTCGCTTTCAGAATTTTCAGAAACCTTCTTGTTGAAAAATACGGAAAAGAAGAAGCGGCAAAGCGCATTTTCGCAACGACTGATAAAGCTCACGGATCTCTCAAGAGCGTCGCTGACAGAATGGGATACGAGACGTTCGTTATCCCGGACGACATCGGCGGAAGATATTCCGTACTGACGGCTGTAGGTCTTTTACCTCTTGCCGTTGCGGGAATCGACATCGGTGCGATGATAGACGGCGCGCGCACTGCAAGAGATGCGTTCCTTGAGAACACCGATCTTTTCACAAACGACTGTCTCAAATATGCCGCTTACAGAAATATCCTTTACAGAAAAGGTAAAGTCACGGAGATCCTCGTTTCTTACGAGCCCGCAGCTCAGATGCTTTGCGAGTGGTGGAAACAGCTTTACGGAGAATCCGAAGGAAAAGACGGCAAGGGTATCCTTCCCGATTCCGTTATTTTCTCGACGGACCTTCATTCACTCGGTCAGTATATCCAAGAGGGTCTCAGGAATATCTTCGAGACCGTTATAGATATTAAAAAATCGTCTGATACCGTGATCATACCTGACGACCCCGAAGACGCGGACGGACTCAACTTCCTCTCCGGAAAAGAGCTTTCGTTCGTAAATGACGCCGCCATGACCGCGACTCTCTTTGCACATTCGGACGGAGACGTTCCGAATATAGTTATCGAGATCCCCGACAGATCGGAATTTACATACGGATACCTTGTGTACTTCTTTGAGCTCGCGTGCGCGGTCTCCGGTTACACTCTCGGTGTAAATCCTTTCAATCAGCCCGGCGTCGAGGCATACAAAAAGAATATGTTCGCGCTTATAGGGAAGCCAGGTTATGAAGAAAAGAAGGCATATCTCGAAGGAAGAATGAACTGAAAACGGATTTTGACGCCGGCTGTGCGATTGCGCGGCCGGCGTTTTTAATTTGGTATATTATTTCTCAACTAAATCACCCTTATCTCTTGCATTCTTCATCAAACTAATGTATAATTATATTACAAAGGAATACAAGGAGGATGAAATGTTAAAACTCATTATAGGTCTTAAGGGAACCGGAAAAACAAAACATCTGATCGAACTTGTCAACTCTTCGCTCAATACAACTGACGGCGACGTCGTTTGCGTTGAAAAGGGCAATAAACTCAGGTTTGATATAAAATATCAGTGCAGACTTATTGAAGCCGATGAATTCGGTATCGCAAGCGCAGACGCGCTTTACGGATTCATTGCGGGACTGCTCGCAAGCAACAACGACATAAAGCATCTGTTCGTGGACTCCGCGTACAAGATCGCCGGAGAAGACGACGCATCGTTCGACAGCATACTTACAAAGCTTGATAAGCTTATGGAGCAAAAAGGAGTCGAGTGCGTCATGACCTCGTCCATTGACGAGTCAAAAGCAACCGATACAGTCAAAAAATACTTGTAATATAATTTGAAAGCCCTGCGTTGCAAAACGCAGGGCTCATTTTATTTATTCGTATCATTGAATTTATCTAGCATATCGGAGTAGTCGTCGCGAAGATCGTTTCCGGAATTATTCGATACGCGAAACTTTTCACACCTTGAATAGATCAGCGCCGCAATTGCGGAAGTTATGGGAAGGGCCGATAGTATTCCGAGACTTCCGACGAGGATCTTCAAGAGTTCAACTATAATGTTTTCCTTGTTGAAGAGGTTCAGCATCGAGAAACTGTTGTTATAGATTATGAGGATAACGGAGCAAAGAGAACTTCCGATATATGCGAGGATCAGAGTATTCGACATCGTTCCGATGATATCTCTGCTGATCGTGATACCCGACTTATAAAGTTCTTTGAACGTCGGCTTTTCGATCTTTGTCGCCACCTCGTGCACAGACGCCGCGATATTGACCGCAACGTCCATCACCGCTCCGATCGATCCGATCAGGATACCCGCGAAGACGAGCGCTTTCAAATCTATCGTGCCGTCATTTATCCCTTTGATATATATTGTGCATTCATCCGTGTATCCGGACAGTTTAAGGAAAACATCTATGACGAGCGTTACCGCCGCGGCGATAAGAACTCCGCCCATACACCCGATACCGCCCACAAGACTCAAATACGAAAGACCGTTTACGATTATTAGCGTCATAGCGGTGATATACAGACAAACGATTATCGTAAAGAAATAAATGTTTCTCCCTCCGATAATAGCGGGGATCAGCACGAACAGAACGGAGGAAACAGTCAGTATCAGGGAAGTGAGGGTTTTAAGCCCTTTCATCCGTCCGAACGCAATGATTGCAATAAAGAATACCGCGGCAAGCGCGATTATCGCGTCAGAGCGCACGTATTCCGCAAAGACCCACGAGGAGTCGTCGCCGACTCTGACCTGGTATACGATAACCGTATCGCCCTCGGATACGGGCCTTGCGTTGTACATGGCGGAGGAGTCGATGACCTGGGTTGCCTTTATAGTCTCGCCGCTTCTGTCCCCGCTCTTTATCTGCGCTTCAAAATAATATGTAGTCATATTATAGGAGCTGTTCTCGTACGGGGCGTATTCCTCGGTTTTGGCAATCTTCGTTATCTTTGCGCGCAAATACTCGCTCGTATTATCGCCGTACTCTATATCGTATCCGTCCTTCACCGCGAAGTAGCCAACGATAAGAAGCGCGACGGCAAGCGCGATCGACAAAGCGTAGATCAAATTCTTTTTCATATTATACTCTCTATAACGCAGGGCTGCCCACCGGCAGCCCGCGAGATCTTATTATTTTTTGAGTTCGAATTCTTCGCCGAATTTAAGAGTCTGATTTCCGTTTTCCCAAAGACGTTTATGGTATGCGAAAGTTTCAGCCGGTATTTCATCGTGAGGAAGTGACGAGCGGGGAAGAAGCTGGTCTCCCGCGACCTCGGGGGTCGTGCAGGCGTTGTCGTTTCTCCACGCGTCGCGCTCTTCCGGATTTTTGAGATTCGGGATCTTTATCGGTATATTTCCGTTAAGTACCGAACGGTACGCGAGGATTCCGCAAATACCCATGTCGACCGCTTTGTATACGTCGATCGCATATTTGCCGTTCGGTCTTCCGAGGATCTTCTCAATAAAGAAATGCGTTGCGTAAAAGTCGGATCCGCCGTGCGTTCCGAATTTGAGCGCTTTTTCTTTTTCTATCGGCGGTTCGGGATAGTAGTCTTCCCACTCGCCCTTGCAGAATTCTTCGCCTTCCTTATAAACGTGCATAAGCTGTTCTATGTACGTAGCTTTAATGCCGTTACCTTCAAGCGTTCTCTCTTTATCGGGGAAGCGAGCGGCTTCCATCATGCCTTTCTGTCCGTAAATCATATATGTATAGCTTGCCGGTTCGCGCT
>JAFXNX010000266.1 GCA_017529175.1 Clostridia bacterium | reverse complement strand
GCGGGAATCATACCGCAATAGCTCATATTGCCCCGCCAGTCGATCCAGGCGGAAGCGGAGCCCGCCCGGCAGCGGATGCCGGACCCTTCCGCTTCGTTTTCCGGGCCTCTCATTCGTCATCTCTTTTTCCCTTATTGTCACACATCTATTGTAATCCTACAGTCTGTTTTTTCCATTTATTATTTTAATATTGAAATATCGTTAGTTATATGATATAATATAATGAATTATTATAATCACACGCTATGAAAGGACAAACGCTATGACAAAAAACGAAATGTCGGGCTTCAGGTCGGTATCGACGTCCGAGCATAAGCTTTTTGATCTTCATATAAAAGAAACGCTCAAGTACCGCGACTTGATAATGCTCTTTGTAAAGCGCAATTTTATCGCCGACTACAAGCAGACCATTCTCGGTCCGCTATGGGCTATCATCAATCCGCTCTTCAACACATTCGTATTCGCATTCATTTTCGGAGAGCTCGCGGGATTAACTACCGCCGACGTTCCCGGTGATTATCTGCTCCCTTCTTTCCTTTTCTATCTCTCCGGAAACATATGCTGGAGTTATTTTTCATCGACGCTCAACGCTACTTCCAATACGTTTATCAGCAACAGCGGCACGATGGGCAAAGTATATTACCCGCGTCTGGTCGCGCCGGTTTCCACCGCCTTCAGCGGGCTGATCTCTTTCGGCATACAGATCGTTATGTTCTTTATGGTCTGGGGATATCATCTTATCGCCGGAGGGACTAGTATATCGGTCACGCCGAAACTCCTCCTTCTGCCGCTTTGCATTCTCCAGATGATGATCCTCTCTACCGGATTCGGGATCATCATATCGGCGCTGACAACAAAATACCGCGATCTCGTAAAGCTCGTCGCCCTGCTCCTTTCCGTATGGCGCTATTTTTCTCCCGTCGCGTACGGTCTGCAGCTCGTCCCGGAGAAGCATCAATTCTTGTATATGCTCAACCCTTTTTCATCCATCGTGACGACTTTCCGCTATTCCATGTTCGGCTTCGGATATTTTGATATCGCAAGCTACCTCATCAGCTGGGCGATCAGTCTTACGCTCTTCTTTATCGGTCTGATCTTATTCAGCAGGATCGAACGTACCTTTATGGATACCATTTAAGGGGGCGACGGATATGGAAGATCTAATGATAAGGATAGCAGACGTTAAGAAAAGATATAAGCTCGGGCAGATCGGCGGCACGACTCTTCGCGAAGAGCTTCAAAGAAAGATCGCAAGGGCGCGCGGAAAAGAAGATCCGACCTCAAAGATCGGATCAAAACGCGGCGCTTACGGCGAGATATTCTGGGCGCTGAAAGGCGTTTCTTTCGACGTCAAACGCGGAGAACGAGTCGGTATTATCGGGCATAACGGAGCCGGAAAATCGACGCTTCTCAAGCTCATATCCCGCATAACCGCCCCGACGGAAGGCGCGATAGGCCTGAACGGAAGGATCACCTCGATGCTCGAGGTCGGCACCGGATTCCATGCGGAGCTGACAGGCAGAGAAAACGTCTATATGAACGGCGCGATCCTCGGAATGACGAAGAAAGAGATAGACCGCAAGATGGAGGAGATCATCGAATTCTCTGAGGTCAGACAGTTCATCGACACGCCCGTTAAGCGTTATTCCTCCGGCATGTACGTAAAGCTCGCATTCTCTGTCGCCGCACACCTCGATTCGGAGATCATGATCATGGACGAGGTCCTCGCCGTCGGCGACGTCGCGTTCCAGAACAAGTGCATCGATAAGATGAACGAGGTCTCGCGAGAAGAAGGAAGGACGATACTTTACGTTTCTCACAATATGAACACCGTCCGAAAGCTCTGCGACAGAGTCATCGTCCTCGACCACGGCACGGTCGTCTTTGACGGACCTACCGAAGAGGGGATAAAGGTTTATTTGAACGATTTGCAATCGCTTGATAAGCCTTATATCGATTTGTCAAAAAAACAACGTCCAAAGTATTCCAATAACGAAATACGTATGGAATACATCAAAATGGTCGGAAAAGAGGACGTTGTTTTTGAGAGCGGAGAACCTATCCATTTTGAACTCGGATGGACAAGCTTAAAGGATATTGAGGATCTGCGAATTCAGCTCATTTTCGCGTATAATTTTGAACGTTCCGTCGGGTCTTCGTTTTCTCTGCCGTTCACAAATGCGAAGCGCGGTGAAAAATACATATCAAAATTCGACGTCGACACAAGCGTTTTCCCCGAAGGGAAATATTCGATCACGATCGCGCTCCATCATTTAGACCCGTCGACGGGACAGCAATATCACCATGATTTTGTTATCGGCGCCTGCTCGTTTCAAATTATAGACAAGCAAAACGACAAAAAGCATGTGACTTGGTATCATCCGGGATGGGGTTCTGTGAAGCTTCCCTCTATCGTTGTAAGTAATAATTTGGCGGAGGGATAATATGTCCGATAGTATTCAAATAAGCATTATTTGTTTTGCATACAACCACGAAAAGTATATCAGACAATGCCTCGACGGTTTTTTGATGCAGAAAGACGTTACGTTTGAGATCATTATTCACGACGACGCGTCAACGGACAAAACGCAAGATATTATACGCGAATATGAAAATAAATACCCCGATCTTTTTAGACCGATATATCAGACTGAGAACAAATACTCAACGCATAATAACCTCGAGAGCGATTTCATAGTTCAACATATCACGGGTGATTTTGTAGCTGTATGTGAAGGAGACGATTTCTGGACGGATCCATATAAACTAAAAAAGCAATATGACGCACTTGAAGCAAATCCGGAGTGTTTGATGTGCGCGCACAAAGTCAGAGTGGCAAACAGTGATGGGACCGACGCGGGTTACTCCTGCCCGAGAAATGATATCAAAACGGTGTCACTTCCCGTCGGATACATTTGCGATAATTACGAGAACGCGAAATATATACATACGAGCAGTTTATTTCTGCGCGCGGATATATATAAAAAATATCTTTACTCCCCGCCAACATTCAGAGAAGTCGCTCCGGTAGGCGATATACCGCTATTGTTGTACTTTACTTCGCTCGGCAAGATATATTTCATGAATGAAGTGATGTCGGTTTATCGCTTTATGAGCGATGGAAGCTGGTCGTACAGGAATAAAAATGATCCCGAGAAAGAATCGAGACGGCGCGAAATCGATAAAAAAATGGTAAAGATGTTCTCAGAGTTTTGCCGCTTCACCGATAACAAGTATTACGAAGACTTAAAATGCGAGATCGACAAATACCGACAAAATGAATACTGGTACTGTATCGAGCACCACGATTATAAATCACTCTTTAAAGAATTCAGCATAAAAGAGCTTGAAGAATTCGGTCTCGGAAGAAAAGCAAGATTGAAAATGAGACTACAAATGTGGTTTCCTAGAATATTTGTATAATATAGTTTTATCACCTTATCATCTTTCACTCAAAGAATTATTTCGACCAAAAATGGCTCATAGCTAAGGAGAATAAAATGAAAAAAATAATGCTTCTCGGCGGATCGCGTTATTTGCTACCTGTCATTGAAACTGCACACAAATTAGGGTTATTTGTAATAACTTGCGATTATCTTCCGGATAATATCGCGCACAAATACTCCGACCGTTATTGTAATGTAAGTATAATCGATAAAGAAGCTGTTTTGAAAACTGCGCAAGAATTGAACATAGACGGAATAATGTCTTTCGCATGTGACCCAGGTGTTGTTACGGCTGCATATGTTGCCGAACAAATGGGGTTAAGATTTCAGTGTTCTTATGCTTCAGCCGTAATACTTCAGGACAAGGGACTGTTCCGAGAGCTTTTGGAAGAGCACGGTTTCAATGTTCCTCACGCCAAAAGATATAACGATAAGACTATGCCTTTTAAAGATGAAAAGTATTTCACATGGCCGGTTATTGTAAAGCCGGTCGATTCCGCAGGCAGTAAAGGCGTCACTCGCGTTGATTCTGTCGATAAACTTGCCTCGGCAATAGACAAAGCGCTTGAGTATTCTCATAACGGAAATTTTATTATTGAAGATTTTCTGACGTTTGAAGGCTGCCATTCCAGCGCAGATCCGTTTATTATTGACGAAAAAATAGAATTTGTTACATATTCAGATCAGCTGTTTGATAAAGAAGCGGATAATCCTTATACACCCGCAATGATAATATGGCCGTCGTCCATGAAACGTGAACACCAGGACTATCTCACCGGAGAGATCCAAAGACTTGCGGACCTTTTGCATTTGAGCACCGGGATTTATAACATCGAAACTTGCGTTGCAAATAATGGTAAACCATATCTTATGGAAGTGTCTCCACGCGGTGGCGGATGTAAGATTGCCGAGATCCAGGAATTAGCATTTGATAACAAATTCATTGAAAACGAAATAAGAAAAGCTATCAATATGCCTCTTCTCGAGATGAAGCAAACCGAATGCAACGGTCACTGGTGTGAATTTGTAATTCATTCAAATCCGGGACAAAGCGGGATATTCAAATCGTTAGATATTCGATCTGATATTAAGGATAAATATGTAAAAATCGTTGACATGACAGCGCACGAAGGCTCTGAAGTATTGCCGTTCACCGGCGCTAATATGTCATTAGGTGATATGTTTTTGAAGTTTGACAGCAGAGAGGAACTTGACGACATAATGTCTCAAAGTAAAGAATGGCTGAAAATCAACTTAAAATAGAGTTCAAGTGTTGATATCTCAAACGAACATATTTTACAACAAGGTACGTTTCAATTATGATTAGTATTGTTTTAAAAAAAGTCTCTGATTCAGCTATAATAAAAGAAATATTGGACAGCTGCAAAGATTCGCTATTTGATGATTCTGTAAATGACAGACTGGACGGTCTATCCGTTAAATTTGCTGAAAATGCCGAATTTGTCGCTGTCATTATTGATAATGGATATGCCGGATATATCGCTTTTTATTGTAATGATGAAGTAAGCAAACAGGCTTACCTGTCAATGATAACCGTCCGTAGTGATTACCAGCATAAAGGAATCGGCTCGCTTTTGATGGATTACATGATAAGCACGGTGCGAATCAACAATTTCGAATCGATAAAGCTTGAGGTAAACAAAAATAACGATAAAGCGAAAATGTTTTATCATCGATATGGGTTCAAAAAAGTGTCCGAAAAGGACGAATCATTATTCTTATTATTAGAGATAGAATAACCATTATGAAAAATCAGATAAACGTCACCCGGTCTTCGATGCCCTCTTACGAGGAGTACTGCGAAGAGATAAGAAAGTTATGGGACAGCCATTGGCTGACGAATATGGGCGAGGAGCATCAGCGCTTTCAAGCGCAGCTTGAAGAGTTCCTCGTATGTCCGCACGTGGCGCTGTACACGAACGGTCATCTCGCGCTCGAGAACGTGATCGCCGCGATGAACTTTCCCGAAGGCTCGGAAGTGATAACGACTCCTTTCACTTTCGCATCAACTACTCACGCGATCGTAAGAAACGGTCTGGCACCCGTCTTTTGCGATATTCGCGAGGACGACTATACGATCGACGTCTGTAAAATCGAGTCTCTTATCACGGAAAAGACCGTCGCGATCGTTCCCGTTCACGTTTACGGAAATATTTGCGACGTCGATGCGATCGACCGTATTGCAAAGAAGTACGGGCTGAAGGTCATCTACGACGCCGCTCACGCGTTCGGCGTCAGGTATCGCGGCGTATCTTCCGCAAATTTCGGCGACGCTTCGATGTTCTCGTTCCACGCGACAAAGGTCTTCAATACGATCGAAGGCGGCGCTGTCTGCTTCAAGGATGAAGCGCTCGTCGACGTACTGAACGATATGAAAAACTTCGGTATCAGAGGTCCGGAGCGGGTCGCTTACGTCGGCGGTAACGCGAAGATGAACGAATTTCAGGCGGCGATGGGAATATGCAATCTGCGCCACCTCGGCAATGAGATCGAAAAAAGGCGGGCCGTCACAGAACGCTATATAGAACGTCTTGACGGCGTCAAAGGGATAAAACTCTGTCCCGCGCAAAAGGATGTCGAGCAAAACTACGCTTACTTCCCAGTCGTATTTGACGGATACAGATACACACGGGACGAGGTTGACAAAGCGCTAAGGGCGGAAGGTATAATTGCAAGAAAGTATTTCTATCCCCTGACAAACAGCTTTGAATGCTATAAAGATCTTGCAACCTCGGGCGCCGATAAAACGCCTGTCGCAAGACATATCTCCGAGCGCGTACTCACACTTCCCCTATACTCGGACCTGTCCTTGTCCGACGTTGATTTGATATGCAGTATTATTCTGAAAGGTTAGGATAGGTAAAAGATGACTGCAAGCAGAGAAATCAAGACGCCGGTGAAGACACGGCGCCGAGATTCTAACATTGAACTGTTCAGAATAATAACCATGCTGTTGATAGTAGCGCATCATTATGTCGTTAACTCAGGCTTGACATATGCAAACGGTCCGGTATGGAGCGATCCTTTATCATGGCGCTCGCTGTTTCTTCTGATCTTCGGAGCATGAGGAAAGATAGGAATAAACTGCTTTGTCCTTATCACCGGATATTTTATGTGCAAAAGCGCTATCACCCTGAAAAAGTTTTTAAAGCTGTTGCTTGAGTATATGTTCTACAAGATCACGATCACCGTATTATTATGGATACTCGGCTACGGTACTTTTTCGTTCAAATCGTTGTTCTTTCTGTTTATTCCGGTAAAAGACGTCAGCGACGGTTTTGTCGGCACCTATCTTATATTTTTCTTGACTATTCCGTTCCTTAACGTATTGATCCGTCATTTAAATGAAAGACAGCATATTAAACTGCTGCTTCTATCCGGTTTCACATACGTTTTCATTTCAAGCATACCGTGGTTTTCCGTTACTATGAACTACGTTTCATGGTTTATCGTCCTGTACTTTTTCGCATCATACATCCGGCTATATCCAAAAGCACTGTTCGATAAAACGAAGATTTGGGGATGGAGCAGTATCGTTTGCGTCATATTATGTATCGCATCGGTTGTCGTCGGAGCGCTGATATACGTAAAAACGGGAGAAAACTATACGTATTTCTTCGTTGCGGATTCCAATAAAATTCTCGCGCTGTGTTCCGGCATCTGCTTCTTTATGTTTTTCAAAAATATAAAGTTAAAATACAATAGAATGATCAATACCGTAGCGTCGTCAACGTTCGGTATTCTGTTGATCCATGCTCACAGCGACGAGATGAGAGAATGTATATGGGTCGGAGCATTCAAAAACGTGAAGAATTACGGCTCGGACATTCTGCCGCTTCACGCTGTCGGTTCAGTGATCGCCGTTTTCTCGATCTGCTTTGTTATCGACCGTCTGCGTATCATTATTATAGAAAAGCCGTTTTTCAGGTTTATTGACAAATATCTGGACAAAATGGAAAATTCATATCACAATTTTGAAGATAGATTTATGTCGAAGATCAGCCGAAATTGATCGGATTTGCGAAAGTCTACCCGCGGTAGAGAGGAGTTTTTTCTCTCTACCGCGGGTTATTTTTATGTAGAGATACAAACGTTTGCAGTAGGTTGAATCGGGCTTACCTTATTTGTATAATTATATTGGTAAAATTTGATCTATTAATTCAATCAGACGAAAGGCGGCGTGAAATGAAAAAATTCAAGTACTACGGCAACGTAAAACAAATATCCTCGATACGCGAGCTGAACGAAATGGCAGCGCGTGAATCGACTGACACCATAGCTTATAAATATAAAGGCGCTGACGGCGAAATCAAGAGTGTGACCTTCGGCGAATTTTACGATATAACGGAAAATCTCGGCGCCGCGCTGACGAAGCGCGGATACGGCGACGCGCACATGGCTTGTATCGCGGAAAACCGTTTTGAATGGATCGTTGCATATTTCACGGTCCTCAAGAGCGCGGGCGTTTACGTTCCGATCGACAAGGAACTTCCCGCCGAGGACAAGTGCTATCTTCTGAACGACAGCGACAGCAAAGTCGTGTTTTACAGCAAAAAATACGAGCAGTTTATTGAAGAGAATCGCGACAAGCTTCCCGGCGTCGAACTTTTCATCGGATTCGATCTTGAAGAGGACGCAGACGAAAAGATCGTATCTTACTCAAAGCTCGTCGAAGAGGGAAAAGGGCTAGAGCGCGAAGAGTACGACTCGCTTAAAAGCGATCAGCACGATATGAAAATGCTCGTTTACACTTCCGGAACGACCGGTATCGCAAAGGGAGTCATGCTGACCGAGCACAACCTCGTTTCAAGCGTTTACTACGGTCTGCGCTGTTCGCAGATCTATGACACGGGGCTCTCCGTTCTTCCCTACAACCACACATACGAGTCGGTCTGCGACATTCTCGTCGCGCATCATTTCAGAACGACGCTTTGCATTTGCAGCGGACTCAAAGAGATCGTCAAAGAGCTGAAGCTCTACCGTCCGAAATACATCTATCTCGTTCCCGCGATCGTCGAATATATGTACGCCAACATAATAAAGACGATGAAGAAAGACGGAAAATATGAGAAGTTCCAAAAGGGCGTAAAGATCTCGCGCAAGATGCGTAAGATCGGTATCGACATGAGAAAAACTCTCTTCGGAGAACTTCAGAACGTATTCGGCGGAAACCTTGTAAAGATCGTCTGCGGCGGCGCGCCGATACGTCCCGAGATCGGACAGTTCTTCGGCGACATCGGCATCATTCTGACCGGCGGTTACGGTATCACGGAGTGCTCCCCTCTCGTTTCGGTCAACGACGAGAAAGCGAACGACTATACGACCGCGGGACGGCGCCTTGAGTGCCTTGAATGGAGGATCGACGACGCGACGGAGGACGGTATCGGCGAGATCGCGGTAAAGGGCGACGTCGTTATGAAGGGATATTACAAAAGCCCCGAAAAAACAGCGGAAGTGCTGAGTGAGGACGGCTGGTTCTCGACCGGCGACTACGGTTACATAACGGACGACGATCAGATAGTAATCACGGGAAGAAAGAAGAATATAATCGTTCTCTCAAACGGTAAAAACATCTATCCCGAAGAGATCGAAAACTACGTGATGAAAGTCGAATACATCGAGGAAGCGGTAGTGCGTTCGAGAAAAGACGACAAGGGACAGGAGATCGGTCTTACCGCGGAGGTCTACATACCCGAGGAGATCGAAAAGACAGAATCCGAGGCGCTTCACGACATACAGTCGTACCAGAACGAACTGCCGGGATACAAGAGAGTCCAGGCGGTCACGATCAGGCGCGAGCCGTTTGCAAAGACTACGACGAACAAGATCAAGAGATGATCGTACAGCAAAGACAGTTTTAATATAAGTTGATAAAAGGGTCTGTAAAAAACTTGAGTTTTTTACAGACCCTTCAGACTGCAGACAAAGTCTGCAGTCTGAGCCAGAGTGAGAGAAACGCAGGTAGATTTTGCGATCTCGTCATCGTCGGCGTAGTAGTCTACGTTAGAGGACGAGATCGCAAAAAGGCAATGATGGCGGGCATTTTGCCCG
>JAFXNX010000025.1 GCA_017529175.1 Clostridia bacterium | reverse complement strand
GTAAAACAGGTGCGCACGGCGTTCGGAATCATGAGCCAGACGACGACCTGCGACGCCTGCCGCGGAAAAGGGAAAATTGTCAAAAATCCGTGCCCGGACTGCAGCGGAAAGGGCTATGTGAGGATAAAAAAGACCGTTACCGTCACGGTGCCGGCTGGAATTGACAACGGCGAATATCTACGCATTTCAGGCAGGGGAAATGACGGGCGCAACGGCGGACAGGCTGGAGATCTTATCGTGGTAGTAAGTGTGCGTCCGCATCAGATTTTTGAAAGGGACGGCTCCAATATTTACTGCGAGGTCCCGATAACATTTGCGGAGGCGGCTCTCGGCGCGGAGATCGAGGTGCCTACTCTGAAAGAGGTCGCGAAATACACGATTCCGGAAGGTACGCAGAACGGAGCGTCATTTACCATACGCGGTAAGGGTATTGTCAATCCGAGAACGGGGCGCACGGGCGACCTTGTTTTCACCGTCGGCGTGGAGATCCCGAAAAACCTGACCGAGAAGCAGAAGGAAATAATCCGCAGTTTTGCGGCGGAAAGCGGTCAGAAGAATTACGCGAAACGCCAGAGCTTCTTTAAGAAGTTCAAAAAATAAAAATGCTCACCGAAGAAGTCAGGAGAGAACTTTTTAAGCTTCAGGACACCGAATACAGAGATTTTCAGAGAAGGCTTATACCAACCGTTCTCCCGGAGGCAATTATAGGCGTCCGGACTCCGGAGCTCAGAAAATACGGCAGGGAACTGAGAAAAAGAACCGACGCCGGCGATTTTCTGCGCGATCTTCCTCACGGATATTTCGACGAAAATCAGCTGCACGCCTTTATAATATCCGAAACGAAGGAGTTTAACGATTGCGTCGGGGAGGTCTGTGCGTTTCTGCCGTATATAGACAACTGGGCGACGTGCGACCAGCTCTGCCCGAAAGTATTCGGCAGGCACAGAGATGAGCTGCTGCCGTTTGTAAAGCAGTGGATTTCTTCCGGTTTGACGTACAGCGTCCGGTTCGCGATCGGAATGCTCATGCGGTTCTTTCTTGACGGGGATTTCGACGCGTCGTATCCGGAGGCCGTTCTTGCGGTACGCTCTGATGAATATTACGTGAATATGATGAGAGCGTGGTATTTTGCCACGGCTCTGGCAAAGCGGTACGGGGAAATCATTCCGGTCATATGCGAACGGAGGCTTGATCCGTGGACGCACAACATGACGATAAAAAAGGCCGCCGAAAGCTATCGCATTACTGATGAACGGAAGGAGTTTCTAAAAAGTCTGAAAGTACCGGCCAGGTGTCGGACGGCAGACGGGAGGATACAATGAACTGGACGCAGATACGTGTCAGGTGCAGGACCGAAGACATAGAAACGGTATCGGCTGTGATGAGCATGGTCGACAACGGGCTTATGATAGAGGACGCGACGGTCGTCGACAGTGTCGGATCGATATACGGCGAACTGATTGATGAGAAAATACTGAACGCCGACAGGACGTTCGGCGCCGTTTCG
>JAFXNX010000265.1 GCA_017529175.1 Clostridia bacterium | reverse complement strand
TGTCGTTTGTTACTTTCATTTTTCGCTCTTCTCCTTATATTTTTTTAATTATTTCAATCGTTCCATACGCCATTTATCGCGGGATAAAGACGGCGGAATTTTTTGTATTTCGCCTCATAATACGGGAAGCTTCCGGCATTTGGCGAAAGAGTATCCGCAATCTTTGCGATACTCGCCGACGCTGACGCAACGCTATCGTATTCGCCGCAGCCGACCATTGCAAGCGCCGCGGCGCCGATGGACGGTCCCTGCTCGGTCTGCAGAATATTGACTGGCATTTCAAGCACGTCCGCGATGATCTGCCGCCAAACGCGGCTTTTCGCTCCGCCGCCGCAAAGAGTGGTCGCAGTCGGGAAAACTCCGTTCGATTTTGCAACTTCAAGGCAATCTTTCAGCGCGAACGCGACGCCTTCCATTATCGCGCGGCTCATTTCGGCTTTCGTCGTCGCCGCGGAAAGACCGATGAAGGCGCCTCTCGCTCTGACGTCGTTGTGAGGACTGCGCTCTCCCGATAAGTACGGCAGGAATATGACGTCGGAGCAGGCGTCGCTTGCGATCTTTTCATCCGCGCCGTAATCTCCGTCTCCGATGACGTCCTCAAGCCACCATTTTCTTGCAGACGCGGCGGTGAGGATGCACCCCATCAGGTGCCACTTTCCGTTCGCGTGAGCGAAGGAGTGAAGCGCGTTCTTTTCATCGACCGAGAAGGTGTCCTGCGATATGAATATTGTTCCGCTCGTCCCGAGAGATACGTTGCACGAGCCGTTCTTGACCGTTCCCGTACCGACTGCCGCCGCGGCGTTGTCTCCGGCGCCAGCGGTCACGACGCAGTTCGGAAGCGCAAACTCGTCCTTTACCTTGCCCGTCACCTCATAGCTCTCATAGAGCGTCGGGAGCCACTCTTCGCGAACGCCGCATATATCGAGCATCTCGCTTGAGTAGTGCTTGTTCTCGACGTCCACGAGCAACATTCCGGAAGCGTCGGAATAGTCCGTTGAATGTACTCCGGTAAGCATATAGGCGAGGTAGTCCTTCGGAAGCATGATCTTTGAGATCTTTGCGAAATTGTCGGGCTCGTGTCTCTTCATCCAGAGCAGTTTCGGAGCGGTAAAGCCTGCGAATGCGATGTTTCCCGTCAGCGCAGACAGCTTTTCCTTTCCGATGACTTCGTTGAGATACAGTGTCTCCTCCTCGCATCTGCCGTCGTTCCAAAGGATGCAGGGGCGTATCACGCGGTCGTCGCGGTCGAGCGCGACAAGACCGTGCATCTGTCCCGCGACCGATATGCCGCGAACGTCGTTCTCAATTCCGCGTGTCAGCGACGCAAGTATCGTCTTCAGCGCGTCGAGCCATTCCGCGGGGTCCTGCTCAGTCCAACCGTCGCGGGGAGTGAGCACCGGGTACGACACGCTTTTTTCGTTACAGATCTTACCCGACCTGTCAACAAGGATCCCTTTGCAGGAGCTTGTTCCGAGGTCGATACCTATGTAGTAATTCATACGTTTCCACCGAAAAGAATTTGATTGACGACACCCTCGAGATACTCCTGTCTGCCGCTTCCTGGGAGACTTGGCGCGCCGAGCGCGTCCGCGCGGGAAGCGAGTTCTTCAAGCGTCGCTTTGCCCGAGCGTATCTTCTGCCCGAGTTCGCCGTTAAAACTTGAATATTTGTTTTTGATAAATTCCTCTATCCTGCCGTCTTCGATCAGTGCCGCGGCTTTGAGAAGACCGAGCGCAAACGTGTCCATACCGAGAACGTATGATGTGAACATATCTTCGACAGTATAGGAGGGACGGCGGCACTTCGCGTCGAAGTTGAATCCTCCGGTGAGACCTCCCGCCTTTATGACCTCGTACATACACGCGGTCGCTGTGTAAACGTCGAACGGGAACTCGTCCGTGTCCCATCCGAGGAGATAATCGCCCTGGTTCGCGTCGATCGAGCCGAGCATGCCGTTTATCGCTGAGATACGAAGATCGTGCTCGAACGTATGTCCCGCGAGGGTCGCGTGGTTTGCTTCTATATTGAGTTTGAAGTCGTCCGCAAGTCCGTACTGACGCAGAAATCCGATCGCGGTCGCGGCGTCGAAATCGTACTGATGCTTCATCGGCTCTTTCGGTTTCGGCTCGATGTAGAAGTCGCCCTTGAATCCGATCGAGCGGCCGTAGTCGACAGCCATTCTCATAAGGGAAGCTATATTTTCCTGCTCGAACTTTACGTCTGTGTTGAGAAGAGTCTCATATCCTTCGCGCCCTCCCCAGAAGACGTAGCCCTTTCCGCCGAAGCGGACGGTCAGATCGAGCGCTTTCTTTATCTGCGCCGCGGCGAAGCAGTAAACGTCAACGCTGTTCGTCGATCCCGCTCCGTTCATGAAGCGGGGGTTTGAGAACATATTCGCGGTTCCCCACAGGCACTTCGCGCCTGTCTTTTTCATTTTCTTTTCTATGTAGTCCGCTATCTCGTCAAGACGGCGGTTGGTCTCTTTAATATCATCCGCCTCGGGAACGAGGTCGACGTCGTGAAAGCAGAAGTATTCGACTCCGAGCTTTTGCATGAATTCAAAGCCCGCGTCGACTTTTGCGCGCGCGTGCTCCATCGTTCCGCGCGTCTTACCGAACGATTTGTCGGCGGTGTCCCGTCCGAACATATCGGTGCCGGCGGCGCCGAGGTTGTGCCACCACGCCATGGCGAACGGAAGGTGTTCGCTCATCTTTTTGCCGAGAACTACGCGGTCTTTATCATAAAACTTGAAAGCGAGAGGATTCTTGCTGTCAGCGCCTTCATACCGGATATTTCCTATGTTTTTGAATATTTCCATTTTTCCTCCGACGTTATATTTATTTCCATTAATAATGATACCACGACAGCACATCAAAGTCAATTAGTTTTTGCACACCTCAAATTGTTGACGTCTGCTCTTGCAATTATCGAAAAATTTGATATAATAATATTGGATTAATATATAACGAGGTGAGAAGCAATGAAAAAATTATTGTCTCTGACTCTGGTTCTATTCTATATTTTATCGACCTTTGTGCTCGCGCTTCCCGCGTTTTCCGCGACGACTCTCGACGAGGACCCGATCCCCGAGAATATCGGCACTCTGAAAACATCCGGCGGCATAAGGGTGTCTTATACCAGATGCTTTAAAGATGCAAGCGGGGTCATCCCTGTCGGCGACGGCGTCGGCTCGCACGGCGCGCACGAGACGAGGATCATCAGAACGGAGAACGGAACTTACGCCGCGTTCATAACCGACGCGACGGGAGCGGCGACGAGCGCGCATCCGAACTGGGTAAACGGCGTCGCGACCTTTGCTATCGTCAAAATAACTGCGACGGGATTTGAGCGCATTTTTTCCGCCGAATATCCTCAGGCGGCAGGAAGCTGCACTCCGAACATCATCCAGGGCAAGAACGGCATCGTTTACGTTACGATAATCGCGGACGACAAGGACCGCAGGAGCTACGAATACTGCAACGGAGTCTGGCTTCAGGTATATAAGCTGGACACCGCTACGGATACAGTCACGCTTCCCGGCGGTACTCAAAAATACCGTCATACCACCGATCCCGGTCTTGACCACGGATACGGCTACTCACAGCCCATATTTGACTTTGAACATAACAGATTGTACGCGCTGACCTGCGGCGGTGAAGCGCCGGGATACCTTTCTTGGTGGGTCTACGACCTGAGGACTGACAGATGGAGCTCTACCTGCCACACCGTTCAGCTTCAGACAAGGAGATGTTATATAAACGGCTACCCGGACGGAAACGGCGGATTTACAATAGTCATAGAGAGATGCGCGCCTGTCGATGCTCTTTCGAGTTTCACCGGTTTCAGTTTTACGCAGACATCAGGTTACGTCTGGGACGCGCTCTACGTTATGCACGTCGCGAACCCGCTGGTCGATTCTTTCACGGATACGGTGGTCGTTGAGCCGCAGTATACCTCGGAGGGATACAGCGGCGGAAAGAACCGCGTCGACTCCGCCTCGCATTACGGCTACGGCGGATGTACGTATCTCGACGATCAGAAAAAACTGCACGTGATCTATTCACATAAGAACGGAAACACGAAAAAGACAAGGATCTGCCACGCGATCTATGATCTTTCCGGCAACGAGCTTTACAACGAGATGCTGCCGACGACGATGGTCCCGAAGAACGGCGCGGCGCTGTCGTTGTCGCTCGCTTCTTTCGCTATGACTCAGGACAAGGACGGAAAGTACTACCCGATCTGCGAAGCATCTTCTGCGAACGCAACCATTGAGATCTGGTCGTCAAACGCGGGAGACGGCATAAACTTCAGCAAAGTCTTCTCGCAGACAACTCTTAATGACCCCCTCGGCAATACGATGTCAAAGGGTAAACTCATCATAGGTAATTCGCGCTGCTACTCCGAAAAAGACGGATTCGTGCCTCTTATGTTCGAGGGCTCGTCAGGCGGAACCGAGTGTTTCTACTATACGTCGATCGCGCTTCCATGCGCCGAAAAGGGCGTCGGAGAGTCCGATCACGTGCATACCTGGGACAACGGTGTCGAAACAACGCAGCCCGGTTGTACTGAAGGCGGCATAATAACGTACACCTGCACCGGATGCGGCGAGACAAAGACAGCGGGGACTGACCCTATCGGTCATAGCTGGGATGACGGCACGGTAACGAGGGCTCCCGGATGCCTGACGTCCGGTATCATGACACGGACGTGTACGAGATGCAGCAGTAAAATGACTGAGATGATCGCTGCCACAGGACATACGTGGGACAGCGGAGTCGTCACGACACAGCCGACTTATACCGAGCAGGGAGTACGCACCTTGACCTGCACGTCATGCGGCACAACGCGCACTGAAGCAACCGAAGTCCTTCCGCCTAAACTGGGTGATATCGACGGCGACTATATCATAACTCTTAAGGACATCAGCTTGCTGAAGTACTATATGGCGGGCGAGATCGGACTTTACGATATAATTCAGGTCAATTCCGACGTTGACGGCGACGGAAACGTTACGCTTGCCGATATTTCCGAACTTAAATACATTATGGCAGGCTGACGGATACCCTGCAACGATGCTCAAGGCTTAAATTGCACGCCTTGACGGTTACTGAAATAATAAAGGGTCTGTAAAAAACTCAAGTTTTTTACAGACCCTTCAGAGCGAAGACAAACTTGGTAGAGCGGCAATGATAAGGAAAAGCCAAAAAGACGACGTAAGCATAACAGATACAAACAGATAACGCAAACAAACGATCAATGGCGGGCAAAATGCCCGCCATC
>JAFXNX010000264.1 GCA_017529175.1 Clostridia bacterium | reverse complement strand
TTGTTTCTCCTGTCTATCGTAAATATGATATTATTGCTGTTAAAGGCGTTAAAATACCGAACGTCCTTCGCCAATCCCGTAATGATCCTGAGTCCGATGCCTTTTTCGCTGTCGTCCGATCCGTGCGCTTTGCTCCATTCGAGAGGATCAAAATACCCGCAGAGATCCCGGATCGTAAGCGTGATATCCTCTTCGTCGATGACTGCTCTGTAATCGATCCCGAAATCTTTGCGCTTTGTTTTTTTCCCGTGAGCGACGACGTTGCCCGCCAGCTCTTCCAATGCCAAAGCCATATTTTTTGCCACGCGGTCGGTCGTCTTATGACGGAGACAGAATTTTTCCAAATCGGCACATTCCCGCATCACGTCATCCATCGTTTCAATATGCGCATATAGATTATTATCGGTCGCTCCGCCGAAATCCTCCGGCAGAAGCAGAAAATCATCCGGGCTTTTGATCACTTTTTTGCGGTATATACATATAGCGATCACAATAACGATTATCATCAGCAGTTTGCTGAGCGCGAGCGAAGCAAGGACGCCTTTGCTGCCGAATCGAAGTCCCAAAATCAATGCAGAAGCGATCGGAACGAAAAATCGCTCGAAGAATACCAGAACGTTTACCAGCTTCCTTTTGCCGGTGCCCTGCAGGAAGTCCATATATATTGTTGCAAGCGCGTCAAAGACCAGCCCGACTGCCATACAGCATATTCCGAAAATGGCAAGCTCCGTCACTTCCGGATCCGAGGTGTAGATCCCGGCGATCAAAGGAGAAGCAAAAAATACCAATCCACTCACAGTCAGCGTTATGATCAGCGTTGCTTTAAGCGCAAATTTGAAAAGTCTTTTCAAGCCCGATCGGTCATTCGCGCCGTAGTGCAGGGAACTCAGGCTTGACATAGCCCTTCCGAGCCCGAGGCTGAAACAAAACATCAGATTGCTGATATCCCCTTGAATTCCTTTGGCAGCGACTCCCGCCGCCGTGAGGGCGACCGCGAGGTTGAATCTGGAGATGAACAGATTGCGAAGTGCCGTGGCAAGTCTGGTGATAAGCGCCGGCAACCCTGAAGCGCCCACCTCGCGTAAAACCCGGAGCGAAGGCTTTCGGAACAAACGAAAAAATGCTTTTTTTCGGAAAAAGTGAGTCAGCAGGATCAACGCCTGGACATAAAAGGCGACCGTCGTGGCAACGCCCATTCCGAACGTTCCTCCGTCAAGGACAAATACGTTCAAGAGATCTCCGATGACGTCCGTTACGCATAATACGACCGACGAAGCGGTAAAAAGGGCTTTGTTACTGTCCAGAACGATAACGGGCCCCATGATCTGGATCAATATAAGCGCGGGGATCGACAGCATATATCCTTTCAGATAGTCGATCATCGGCAGGTAGAAATCGGGGTGCTTATCTACGGAAACGCCGCAGACCTTCAGCAGTGTGTCGGGGAAAAACACGCAAAACACCAAAAGAAGAGCTGATAAAGCCAACGCAGTAAGCGTCGATGCCGAAAAGACTGCGTTCGCCTCCCGCTTCTTCCCCATACCTACCAGTTTGGAACAAACGATTTGATTACCAACGGATAAAAAGCCGGCCAGCATCAGAACGATACTGATAAAAGGTTGAAGAAGAGATATAGCGGAGTAGGCGACGTTTCCAAGTACGCGGCTGGTAATGATGCCGTCGATGATAATCGCCGCCAGTCCGATGATCTGGGTCAGGATCATAACGAACGCCGAAGACAGGAACATCGATCCTACTATGCTTTTTTCTTCTTTTCTCATTTCATAGATCCCTCGCAGAAAAAAATGAGTAAATTACCGTACTCGTTTACGGATCAACGCTTGCGTCGGCCGTTTGCTTCATTATCCGGCACGAAATCCATGACGTCGCCGATATTCGTGCCGAGCACAGTGCAGCCCCGTTCAAGCACGGTGATGGATACTTCTTCATCCCCGGAAAGTTTTGTCATCGTGTTTGGAGCGAATTCAGCCGCTCGGCAAAGACGGGATTTGCAGAACAGTTTATCGATAAACGGCTTCCGCGGTTTATCGTGCGACGCCGCCGTTTTGATCCTTTTTCTCGTTAAATGAAACTATTACATTATACCACATTCTTTGGTTTTTTTCAATATCAATACTACAATGATTTGCAAATCATTCTACGGAAAGCTGCCACAAGCTCAATGAGATTATTTCTATAACACATAAAAAGCGGTAAGAATGCAGTTGTCGATCGATCGGTTTTTCTGTCATTATCGCAAGACAATGGGGGAAGAATGCGCGCAGGGGCCGTAAACACTTGATTTTATTGGGGTTTGGTCAAATCCGTTATCTCCACTCGGACCAAAAAAGAGCAGAGACGCAAACGCGTATCTGCTCTTTTTGTTTGGGTGCGTTTGCCCGACAACGAGATACGCTCGTCGCTATAAGTCGTTTTTCATTAATATCGTTCAAGATTTAGTCTTAATTTGTGCGAAATTCATCAAAACATATTGAAATTCCGTTAATATAATGATATAATCTATTAACATATTTTTATATTCACCATATGAGGACGCAAATGGCAGTATGTTATAAGAAACTTTGGAAACTGCTTATCGACAAAAACATGAAAAAAATCGATCTCGAACGTAAGTCCGGGATCACTCATTACGCTCTGGGACAGCTTTCACAAGGGAAAAACGTATCAACCGAGGTGTTAGGCAAAATCTGTGAGGCGCTCGACTGTACTTTTGCCCGACACTTTGATTTTCTCCCGACGCGGCGTCTTTTGCGGACTCAGCCCTTTTAACACTTTATTTTAAGGAGAAGCGAAAATGAGTATCAATAAGCCTGCTCCCGGCAAAGACGGCAATAAATACGTACCGTTTGATGAGCGCACCGGAGAGTGCTCGGAAGTTTTCTTCACCCGGGATCTGTCAGAGGACGGACTTAAAAAGATTTACGACAGGGTAAGCTCCGCTCTCTGCGGAAAAGTGGCGGTAAAACTTCATACGGGCGAGGCGGAAGGTCCGAACATCATACCGCGTCCGTGGGTAAATGAGCTTTTTGCTTCACGTTTACAGGATGCGGCGATCATCGAAACGAATACTTACTACGAGGGCAGCCGCTATACAACGGAAGATCACCGAAAGACGCTCAAGATAAACGGCTGGACGTTCTGTCCTGTCGATATAACCGACAGCGAGGGCGTTGCAACGCTTCCCGTAAAAGGCGGCAAATGGTTCAGCGAGATGCACGTCGGAAAGAGTATGCTCGAGTATGACTCTCTTCTTGCGCTCACTCATTTCAAAGGTCACGTTATGGGCGGGTTCGGCGGAAGCAACAAAAACATCGGGATCGGCTGCGCGGACGGGAGAATCGGAAAGGCAGAGATCCACACCGTCGCAGGCTCGAGCAATTTATGGAGTATTGCGGAAGAGGAACTGATGGAGCGCATAAGCGAGAGCACCAAAGCGACGGTAGATCACTTCGCGCCGCACGTCTGCTACATCAACGTCATGCGTAATATGTCTGTTTCCTGCGACTGCGAAGGCCCCGAAGCCGAGCCTGTCGTCACACCTGACGTCGGTATACTTGCATCGCTTGACATTCTGTCCGTCGACAACGCTTGCGTTGATCTGATCTACAGTTTGCCGGACGGCGGAGGCAAGGCGCTCATAGAGCGCGTCGAGACCCGTCACGGTCTGCGTCAGCTCAGCTATATGAAGGAGCTCGGTATGGGAAACGACCGCTACACGCTCGTTGATATCGACAACGGCGACGCCGTCATCACGGCTGCGGAAGCCGTCAAAGAAGTCAAGCCCGGATGGAGACCGGACGTATACAACACGTTTTTCGGACGTAACAGGCGCAATTGACCCGTAATCCGGGATATGGAGAGGCGCGAATGAAAGTATATTGCGTATGGGAGCATAACGGCAACGACAGCATCCTTTATGCCGAAGACTTTGTCGGGGCATTTACGAGAGGGGCGTCCAAAGAAGAAGCGATACTGAAAATGCCGGAAGAGATAAGGCGGTACCAACTGTGGCGCGGCGGAACACCGCTTAATGATTTTGACGTTGAGATCGTTCAGGAAAAAGAATCTTCTCTGCAAATAAAAGACGCGGACAGCGACGTTTTGTTTACGACCGAAAAAGATCCTTTGAGCGAAGAAGAATATAAATATCTCAAATCTTTGGCTTTGAGATCTGCCGAAGATTTTCACAAGCTCTACAGTTCGTTTCCCGATAAAAACAAGAGCGCTCTTCCTTATCGCAAAACGTTTTACGGCTCTGTTCCGCGTACCGCGGAGGAAATGTATCAGCACACGAAAAACGTCAACGAATACTATTTCTCCGAGATCGGTGTGACCTCTGACAATGAAGGAACGGTCGTTTCCTGCAGGGCAAGGGGATTCGAAGCGCTTGAGTCGATCGACGGCTATTTGTCGCTTGAAGCTGTCGCAGGCAGTTACGGCGAGCTGTGGTCAGTGCGAAAGGTTTTGAGACGTTTCATCTGGCATGACAGGATCCACGCCAAAGCGATGTACAGAATGGGGGTACTTACATTCGGAGCAGACGTCATACCTGATTTGTTTGGATTTGCTCGATAAACCCCTATTTGCATAAATAAAGAAGTTTAACCTTTGAGGCAATGGAGATGAAAAAAGACTATTTGATCCGCCCTGAGACGGCGGAAGACCGCAGAGTAGTCGAGTGTCTTGTAAGAGAATCATTCTGGAACGTTTACCGTCCGGGGTGCAGCGAGCACTTCGTGATCCACATGCTGCGCGACGATCCCGCTTTCGTAAAAGAACTTGACTTTGTAATGGAGCAGGACGGCAGACTTATAGGACAGAATATGTTTATGAGGACCGTAATAAACGCGGACGGCGGCGGGGATATCCCCGTTCTCACAATGGGTCCGATCTGCATAACTCCCGAACTGAAACGACACGGATACGGAAAGGCGCTTCTCGACTATTCTTTAGAGGAAGCCGCAAAGCTCGGATTCGGCGCTGTCCTTTTTGAAGGAAATATCGGTTTTTACGGAAAGAGCGGATTCGACTGCGCGAGGAAATTCGGGATCCGCTATCACGATCTTCCGGAAGGCGCGGACGACTCGTTCTTTTTGTGCCGCGAGCTGATCCCCGGGTATCTTGACGGGATAACCGGCGTTTATCAGACGCCGCAGGGATATTTCGTAAAAGATGAAGACGTTGAAGAATTTGACAAAAGCTTTCCCCATAAGGAAAAATTAAAACTTCCGGGACAGCTTTTTGAATAGATCTTGCCAGATCCGGCTCGACAAAATAAAAAGAACAGACGAAAGACGCCCCTTGCCGGAGCGTCTTCTTTATCAATAAGGTCCGTTATCTCCATTCGGCAAAAAAAGAGCACAGTTTGCGCAGACGGCGGATCATGATGTCGGTCAAGATAATCCGTAGGATAGCAATTATGAATATAAACAATTTTATTATTGAATTATTTGATTGTTTCAGCTATAATTAAATTGTACGATCGCAAAACTATGATTTACGGAGATAAAGATGAGTAGGGGCGAATCAGTTGCTGCAGCAGTCGTTTTTGTTTTTGCGCTCTTGTTATTTCTGTTTGGCGTGCGGCATCTTGCGCGGCGCGGATTCCTTTTGAACAACGCGTATATCTATGCCACGAAGGAAGAGCGGGACAATATGGATAAGAAGCCGTACTACATACAATCGGGCATTGTGTTCTGTCTTTTAGGGCTCGTCTTTACGCTCGTCGGGTTGTCCGTTGTTCTTCATATCAAAAAGTTACTGATCGTTGAGATCGTGCTGATCGCAGGTACGGTCGTCTATGCGATAGCTTCTTCGATACGAATTAACAAAAAGAAATGACAAAACCGGGACCTGCAGAGGAGAAATAAAGCATATCCGGTTTACAGGTGAGTGATATGAAACGCAAAACGGCAAAAGAGATCCTCACAGCTTCTTTTTAGGAGCTTGCGGCGGTAAAGAGCATCGATAAGATCACGATACAGGAGATCGTTGACAACTGCGGATATTCTCCGGCGACATTCTACAGGAATTTTACCGATAAATATGATCTTATAGCGTGGGAGCACGCCGGAGCCGTCGCCGAGATCGTCGACCGTGTCGGAGAGGGCGACTATTTGTGGAAGCAGACGCTTTACGACGGCGCGCGGATGTATTATGAAAATAAGGACTATCTGGCAAACCTGCTGAAGCACACAACAGGTCATGATTCATTCATGCGATATATGGCGCAGATCAATTGTTCGGCTCTGGAGAAGTACATTCTTTCCGTCAACGGCAACAGGCAATTGACGCATGAAGAAATGATGTGCGTTAAAATTCCCTTGTATGCCTGCGCAAAGGAAGTCGTAAGGCAGTACAGAGAACCGCTGGAGAAACTGGGGCTGACCTATACGCAATAACTTGTTATGATGGTGCTTTGGGAGTTCGGAGGTATGACCGAGGGCGAGCTCGGGAAAAAGGTTTATCTTGACTCCGGGACGCTGACGCCGCTTTTGAAACGAATGGAAAAGCAGGGATACGTCACACGCGTCCGGCCGGAAACGAATGAGAGAAAACTGTTTATTGAACTGACTCCGGCGGGAGAGGCGCTGAAGGACTCTGCGACAGAGGTCCCCTGCAAAATGGCGGGTTGTCTGAAGCTCGATGAGGACAAGCTTCGGCAGCTGAAGAAACTACTTGACAAGGCAATCATACAAATGGAGGTATAAATATGGAGATCAAAGCGGTAAAATTCAGAAAAGACGGGTTTTACACTCAGCCGTTCATCTTCGGCGGCGAAGAAGGCGCGGACAAGTTCGATAAGAATATCCGCTATCGCGGCAGTTTGCAAAACTACCTGATCGATACGGGCGACGAGGTGATCCTCGTTGACACGGGCATTACAGCGGGAACGCCGGAGGAAGTGCCGGATGAGAACAGCCCGATCTTTACCGGAAAAGATATATGCACTTACATGGAAGCGTTCGCCGCGCTCGGTTACAAGCCGGAGCAGGTCACGAAGATCCTGCTGACGCATAAGCACAACGACCATTCCGGAGAACTGCGCTCATTTCCGAATGCAAAAATATATGTAAACGCGGACGAGATCGGCGCGCACGAGCTTACGGGACTTGAGAATATCGTCCCCGTAACGTTCACGGACGGCGCGTATTACAATTTCCCCGAGAGTCAGAAGATCGCGGACGGAGTTTATTTCATCAAAGCCAAAGGACACACGAACGGAAACAGTATCGTGATCGCGGAGGACGGCGGCATATTCTATATGCTCCACGGAGATATCACCTACATGGACGAGGCGCTGTATGAGAATAAGCTTTCGGTCGTGTTTGAGGATCTTCCCGCTGCGCGCGAGACGCTTGACCGCGTACGTGAATTCGTTCGCAATCATCCGACGGTTTACTGCGGAACGCACACGCCTCAGGGATATGAAAACCTTGAAGCAAAGCGCGTGATCGATCTTGACAACCCCGTACCGACAGTTTTTCCGGAAATTGATTTCAGTGCAAAAGAGGCGAGCGGCAAGTACGTCTGCTCGGTCTGCGGTTACGTTTACGATCCCGCGGAACACGACGGCGTCGCGTTTGAAGATCTGCCAGACGACTGGAAGTGCCCGAGGTGCAAACAGCCGAAAGAGAAGTTCAACAGAGCTTAGATATTATAAATGAGGTCAAGTGCGCATACTTGACCTTTTTCTTTGAAAAACGCGTGCGGGCTTATAAAACAAATATTGCATTTTCCGAAAAAATACATTATAATATCATCGTGTAAATGAAAACGGCACGTACAGATTTTTCAAGGAGGAACGTATGTCTTCGATAAAACAGGAAGCGCAAAGATGTCTGAAATGCAAAAAAGCCATGTGTTCGGCTAACTGCCCCGTTTCAACGGCGGTGCCTGAGGTCGTAGATCTTTTTTTGAACGGGAATATAAAGAAAGCGGGGGAGATACTTTTCTTAAACAATCCGCTCACCGCCGTGACTTCGGTGATATGCCCTCACGAAAGAAACTGCGCCGGTCACTGTGTGCGCGGTCTCAAAGGTGAGCCGGTAATGTTTTACCGTATCGAGGAATTCGTTTCGCGTTTTTACCTTGAGACTCTTGAGATACCGGAAATCGAGAAAAACGGGATCAAGGTCGCCGTTGCCGGAGCGGGACCCGCCGGGATCACCATGTCGATGCTTTTGCTCCTTAACGGCTATGACGTAACTCTTTTCGAGGCGCAGGACAACATCGGCGGAGTGTTGAGATACGGTATACCGCCTTTCCGCCTCTCAAGAGATATTCTGGAAATGTACAAGGACATTATGCTTCGTATGGGACTTCATTTCCGTCCGAACACGAGGATCGGAACAAATATCATGATCGAAGACCTGTTCCCGGACGGATACAAGGCGGTATTCGTCTCAACGGGGACGGGAAGACCGAACAAACTGGGACTTATCGGCGAGACTCTCGGTCACGTCCACTTCGCAGTCGATTATCTGAAATCACCCGAGGCGTTCGAACTCGGACAGCGGGTAGCCGTGATCGGCGCGGGCAACGTGGCGATCGACGCGGCGCGTACCGCGATAAGGCGCGCGCATTCTCACGTGAATATTCTCCACTTCATGGGAGAGGAAAACATGACCGCAAACCGTGACGAGGTCGAAATGGCGCAGATCGAAGGAGTGGAATTCACTCACTATGCGCAGGCGATCCGCATACTTGAGGACCGCGTGAGATGTGTGCGCGTAAACCGTGTGGAAAAAGAAGACGGCAGCGTCGCATTTGAAGAGGATTACTCGGAAGTGTTTGACGTTCCGGCGGATTCGGTGATCATCGCCATCGGTCAGGGCCCCGGCGCGGATATGCGCGCCTCCGGTGTCAAGCTGACGCAAAGAGGGCTCTTCGACGTGAACGAAAACGGCGAAACAGACACGCCCGGAGTTTTCGCCGCCGGCGATATCGTTTCCGGTCCGAGGACTGTCATTGAGGCGGTAGCTTTCACGAAAAAAGTTTTCGCAAAAATGGAAGAATATTTGAAAAATCAAGCGGAATAGATCGGTAATATCGCCGCGCAAGACGTATGCGCTTAACGTTTCGGCGCCGACAGAGAACGCCGTCTGCATTTTGAGTGAGCGGGTCGACAGCTTCGTAAAGCGGAATTTGAACGCCCACTCTTCTTTTTCGATTTGCTTTGACAAATATTAATAAATATGCTATTATTAATTAAAGGTCCGCACACGATGCGGAGAATAATGTATGAAAGGATTTTTGAACGATGTCTACTCGGGAAATGACCGATAAAGAAATGTCTGAGGCACTAACAGCGCTTGACAGTCAGGCGGGCGGCACGGAGAAACAGGTGAAGTCTGTAAAACCGAGGATGCTTGAACAGGATATCGCAAAAGGTATCGCGATCATCCTTGTAATGGCTCTGCACACTTTGACAATAAGCAAAGGGATATACAATATCCTCGGTGGGCTCTTCGGGTTTATCATGCCGTTTTATTTCTTTATGGCGGGATATAATCACCGCCCGTACCGCTATACTTACAAAGAGATCATACGCAAGAGGATAAAGCAGATAGGCGTTCCGTTTTTTACATATTCGATCTCAATAACGCTGATATCCGGCGCATATTATATGATAGCTGAGGGCTATACGTTCAAAATGGTTCTCAATTCTTATCTGACCCTCATTCTTACAAGACCTTTTGCCGTGTCTGTCGGCATCCGGCAGATGTCGGGACCTTACACCTGTATCATGGCAGGATGGTTCATAATAATGCTGTTCATGGCGAGTCTTATCTTTTACGCCGTTGTCGACTTTGCGCTGTCAAAACCGGCAAGATTCGTATCTGTGTTTACAGGCTTGCTGATCGTGACCATGATATTTGCTCATTTTGATATCGTACTGCCGCTTCACGTCTGCGAAGCTCCGGCGGTCGCCGCGATAATGCTGACGGGGGCGATGTTCGGTCAGAATAAGCTTCTCGCGCCGAATATAAAAAGGTGGATGATCGTTATCAACAGCCTTGTCGCCTACGCTCTCTTTGTCACCCTCGCGCTAATGTTCCGTGGCTCCGGATTTATTTCGGGCGGAAATATGTGGGACAAAACGCTTAAAGAGTGGGCGGTCGTGCTCAGCGCCGTTTTCGTGATCGTCGGGACGTATCCGTTCGTCCATTTCTGCCGCTGCCTTGTTAAGACGGGGTTTGTCGGCAAGGCGCTCGCCTGGTGCGGAAACTATTCAATGAAGCTTTTGTTTATCCACGAAATCGTTCAACTGTTCATTTGCGCGATCCTTAAGATCGAACCGTTCAGAATGGCAGTGTTTTCCGATGAAAACGATTTCAGAACGTTTTACGTGCTGGCGCTTGAGATAGCAGGATCTGTTCTTGTGATCTTAGCGATAGACTTCTTCAAAAAACGGATAATGAGAAAAAACGCCGCCGCGCGCGCACGGTAATGAAACCGCAATAAGAAGCTTGATCATTCGACTCATATTACATTTAACTTATTCAATAATCCGAACTGAAAGGGGATTTCAGAATGCTGACAATCAATGTTGAGAAAAACGGGAAGAGCGTCGTAGTTTATACAGCGGGCGTCATCGATACGGAAACGGCTCATCAGCTGAGCGACGCGCTGCTCGAGCTGGATTACAACGGCCTTGATCTGACGATAGATTTCGAAAAAACCGATTATATCACGTCTGCGGGACTTCGCGTTTTGCTTGTCGCTCGCAAAAAGCTCTCGGACGAAACTATGCGTATCGTCAATGTTAACAGTGTTATAAAGGACGTGTTTGACGTCACCGGTTTTTCCGGATTTTTGAACTATTCCGAAAAAGAGAAGGCCGGTCTCGATTGCCACATGAGCTTCAAGGCGCTTCTCAAAAAGAGAGTGAACGACGGGCTTGCGTTCGTTTTCGCCGGGCGTGAGTACACCTGGGAGGACGTTGACCGCCTCTCGCAGATCGTCGCGGACGACCTTGCGAAGATCGGCGTCAAAAAAGGCTCTCACGTAGGTATATGCTCCCCCAACTCGATCAACTGGATCGTGACGTTTTTCGCGCTTCAGAAGCTCGGCGCTATCGCCCTTCTTGTGAACTACGGACTGAAACCGGACGAGATCGCAATGCTCGCGGAAATAGGCGATATAACGCATCTTTGCTACGGCGCAATACCCGGGATCACTGACTTCGGCGTTTACTCCTCCGCCTTGCTCGGCGGAAGATCCACCGTTTCGTATATGTACGACATCGGTACGGGCGTCGACTTCACACAGCGCCTCTCCGAATACGACGCGATAAAGGGAAAATACGATGAAATGTATCATCCCGACGACCCGAGCGTCGTGATCTTTACGTCCGGCTCTACCGGAAGGCCCAAAGCGGTCCTTTCCTCTTCGTTCAACCTTCTGAATTCCGTCAAAGCGATCAGCTCCGAATGTAATTTCACAAATTCGGACAGGGCGTGCGCGTTTCTGCCGATGTTCCATGTGTTCGGATTCTCATCCTGCATCGGCATAGGGCTCCTTTACGGGTGCGTTTCATACATACCGGAGAATAACAAGCCCGCCGCGCTGACAGAACTGATACGCGAGAACCGTTGCACCGTGTTCAATACAGTTCCTACTATGTTCCTTGCGATGGTACAGCAGACATCGTTCACGCCGGAGGCGCTGTCGTCGCTGCGCGTATCGGTGCTCGGAGGATCCGCGACGAGCGAGTCTCAGATGACGATGCTTCGTTCGATGCTTCCGAACAACCATTTCTGCAATATTTACGGAATGTCCGAGAACGCCGTTATCAGCATGACGCGTTACGAGGACACGTTTGAGCACGTCACGCAGACGGTCGGAAGAAGAGTCGACGGGATAGAGATCGAGATCAGAAATCCGGCGAGTGGCGAGAAGCTCCCCGACGGAGACTCCGGCGAGATATTCATACGCTCGAAGGAAATGATAGTGTGCTATTACCGTCTGCCCATCGAAAAGCAGCCGCTTGACGATGAGGGATGGCTCGCGACGGGCGACCTCGGCGTCATTCTTCCTGACGGATACCTGAAACTTGTCGGACGCGCGAAGGATCTTATCATCCGCGGCGGCGAGAACATCTCTCCCGGTGAGATCGCGGACGAAGTCGCAAAGCTCCCCGGAGTTGCGGACGTCAAGGTGATCGGCATACCGCACGAAGTTCTCGGCGAGGAAGTCGCCGCTGTCATCGTGCTCAAGGAAGGGGAATCTTTCGATGAAGACGGTGCAAGACAGACGCTGTCCGCAAAGCTTGCGAAGTACAAGGTCCCCGCTTATTTTGTAACAGTTGATAAATTCCCGCTTCTCGGAAGCGGAAAGATCGACGCTATAACGCTCAAGAAAGAAGTTCTTGAAATATTAAAAACGAGGTGAATACAATGTCGGAAAGCACAACCGCCGCGGCGCCTGCAAAACAGCGCGACTATGCTCAGGATATCGCGAAGGGCATAGGTATCCTGCTCGTTATGCAGGTACATATCTTTGACTATCCTATGTGGTATCAGATAATAATAGCGATCACCGGAGTGTGGCTCATGCCGTTCTTCTTCTCGCTCTCCGGATATTACTACCGTCCGGGTCAAAGAACGGCGGGAGAGTCCATCCGCCGCCGTGCCGTTCAGCTTATCAAGCCGTATTTCATTTATTCAGGCGTGATCTGGCTGATCACAACGGCGTACAATCTCATAACCTCGTCGATGTCTCTCTGGGAGTGCGTCAAGCAGTATCTCACATTCTTTTTCAGCAGAAACTCGCTGATCCTGGTCGGGCTCGCCGATAAGAAGATGATGCCCGGCGCCGTGAAAGGCATCTCTTTTCCCGGCGTAACGGGGACGTTCTGGTTTATCGCGATGATGTTCTTCGCGGACGTCGTTTTCTTCCTTATCGCAGACTGGACGCTTGCAAAAATGAAGCGCTTTTTCTCGGTGACGACGGGACTTGTCCTGCTCTCGTTCCTTTTGAATATTCTGGTAGATAAGATCGGGTTCGGTCTTCCCTGGAACGTGCAGAATGTGCCTATGGCGACGGCGCTGATGCTGGTCGGAGCCATGTTCGGTCAGCACAAAGTGCTCTCAAAAGGATTTACGACGCCGAAATGGATGTTTATCAACTCGATCACAGTCCTTGCGGTGATCGCCCTGTTCCAGTGGAAGTTCCGCGGCGCGGGCGCGTTCTCCGCGGGCATATTCGTCTACTTCGGAGCTGTGGAGGTGTTCCCGTGCGTACTGTCCGGTATCATGGCGCCGTTCATGGCAGTCTCCTTCTCACGTCTTATTGAAAAGATCCCGCTGCTCGGCAAGGCGCTGACATGGGTCGGCTTCCGTACGCTGCCGATACTGCTCGTACACATGTTCATTTCTACGTTCATCTCAAAGCTTGCGGGGATCGACGCAAGAGTTGTCGGCGAGCAGGGAGCAAGGATAGGAGAGAGCTTTCTCAATCTCGCGCTGACACTCGCCGTTATCGTGATATACCGGATCGTATGGGAGTTCATCCTGAAGAAGATCCGTTCCAAAAAGCAGGCGGCATAAAAGATCAAAAGGCGTGCGCAAAATCAGATGAGAAAACAAATGCCGCTCTGCCCGTATCCCGAACGTTGTTCTTTTATCTAACTGTATAAAA
Source organism: Clostridia bacterium (assembly GCA_017529175.1). Next base: position 6,188 of record JAFXNX010000264.1, on the reverse strand, counting down.
AAACCTCTTTTGCCCACGGGCAGAAGAGGTTTTTTGAATATTGAACCGATTCATTTGAACAGCGCGCGGATGCCGTCGTCGATCACAGGTGTTTCATACGGGATGAACTCTTCTTTGAGCGCGTCATATTTGAATTCAGCCATTTTATGATAGGGAAGCAGTTCGACGTTTTTATGGCGTATCCCGGAAATAAACCGGGAGATCTTTTTCAATTCGTCCTCTCCCGTATTGAAGCCGGGCACGACCGGGACACGGACCGTTATCTCGCACTCTCCGACACCTGCAAGCTTTGTCAGGTTTTCAAGGATAAGTTTGTTTGAGACCCCTGTCCCCTCACGGTGAAGATCTTCCGAAATACATTTGACGTCGTACAAAAACAGATCGGTATACGGTATTATTTTCTCGAAGCATTCCCACTTAACGCAGCCCGCGGTATCGACCGCGGTATGTATGCCGTGTTTTTTACACGTTTCAAGCAAGGACGAGAGCTGGTCTATCTGCATCATGCACTCGCCTCCGGAAAACGTAACGCCTCCTCCCGACGCCTCGTAAAACACTTTGTCGGACAGAATTACGCTTATCACTTCGTCTTCCGTATACTCTCTGCCGCAGATCTCCTTTGCGCCGCAGTAACAGATAAAATCCTTGTCGTTAACGGTAAGACCTTTGCATCTTCCGCATCCCGAGCATTTGTCGCGGTAAAACAGTATTTGTTTTTCAAAACTGCGGCTCTCGGGACTGTGACACCACTTGCATCTCATACCGCACCCTTTGAAGAATACGGCGGTTCGTATGCCGGGTCCGTCGACGTAAGAATTTCTTTTGATATCAAATATCGTCGCCTTCATTGTTTCTCTTTTCATTTTGTCCTGTCGATGATCATGTCCTGCCACTCTTTGTTCATCGTGACAAATCTTGCGTTCCAGCCGGAAACACGCACCGACAGGTTCTGATAATCCGAAGGGTTTTTCTGCGCTTCGATAAGAGTGTTTTTATCTACCGTATCTATCTGCATGAAGAAACCGCCGAGGTGTACGAATCCTTTGATAAGCCCGCTTATCGCCGCGAGCGCGTTATCGTTTTCCAGATCCCCCGCGATAAGTCCTATGTCGAGCGCGGCTCCGGTGCCTTGCTTTGAAAGATCCGCTTTGCAGTATGATTTTATGATCGCTGTAGCGCCGTCTTTATCCGTTCCCGGCGTCGGGGAAAGGTTGCCCGAGAGCACGTCGCCCGCTTTGCGCCCGAACGGCGTCGCAGTCCTCGACGGCGCCCACTCGAGCTGTCTGCCGAAAGTGCTGACGCCGCTTGCAAATCTTACCGGCGTCGTTTTGTCAAAGCTTTTGCACATATCGGAAAAGTCGTCGAGCAGCTTCGCGGCGATGAAGTCGACATCATCATTGTCGTTCCCGTAGTATTTATATCCGTTCAAGACCTGCAGTCTGAACGGCTCCTCGTTCTCCCAGTTGTCTTTGAGGATCTTCATAAAGTTTTCAAACGGGATCCTCTTTTCATCAAAGACGGCTTTTTTTATCGCGTAAAGACTGTTCGCAACGTCGGCAAGCCCGCCTATATGAGGAGATACGACGACGTATTCCGTGCCGCCCTCCTTGTATGACAGACCCTTTTCGATGCACGAATGTTCAAAAAGGGATACGACGGTGCAAGGGAACTCGCGCTTGAATCTCATATCATCGTCAAGCGTTCCGAGGACGTTTGATTTGAATATCCTTTCTATCTCTTCGCAAAGGTCTTTTTCATACTGCGCGATGAGAGAGTCGAAATCGGGAAAGTCGGCGTTTTCGTATCCGCCGAGCGTCTTTTGCTGGAGTATTCTCAGAGCGTCGAAGGGAACGTAGCCGAACTTCGTTTTGCCCGGTATCTGGACTTCCCAGCATCCGTCGTTGGCAAATCCTCTCGCCTCACGCTCATCATATCCCATCCCGGCAAGAGCGCGAAGTACCGTCTCTTCATTGTACACGGCGACGACCCCGCCGCCGAAACGTATCACTTCCGATATCCGCGTCAGGAGATCTTCGCCGGTGTTTCTGTTTACCCTTACTGTTACAGGAAAATCTCCGATCCCTGTTTCTTCAACAATGTCGAGAACAAGATACGTCACTTCGTTCGTAACGTCCCGTCCGTCCTCGTCGATCCCCGATATAACTATGTTCTGATAGTGCTGCGCGTCGCCGCTTCCGACTTCGTTTCCGTTTATCCATTCGCACCCTTTTATAAAGAAATGAGCAAGGATCTCGCGCGCCTTGTCTATTGTCAGCTTGTTGTTATCAAGGTCGTGTTTAAGGTATCCGCCAAGGAGCTTGTCAATTCTTCCGATGCCGGGCCAGTTGCCCGTAAGACGCATAAATGCAAAGCAGAACCAAATGCTCTGCACCGCTTCATGGAAGCTGTTTGCGGGACCGAAGGGAACGCGGGAGAGGTTTTCGATATTCTTCTCAAAGCCGCCGCGCCTCGTCAGCTCTTCGATATATCTGTCGCGCCATACCTTCATGCAGTCGATACAGTGAATGCAGCTTTCCAGAAACTCACGTTTACCGGGTTCTTTGTGTACCGTCAGATATTTTTCCGCTTTTTCTCTGATACCGTCCATCCCGACACTCAGCACTTCGGAAAAATCAACGGTGAGGTGACTGACGCCTGTGGAATAGTCTCTTACGTCGCCGTCCGCTGATGCCGGAAAGACGTGTCCTACCGCGTCGCCGAGAGTCGCTGCGCCGGAGATGAGCTCGCCCTCGCAGATCCTTACAGGCGCCTTTGTGACTATCTCCCGGACGCCCGAGTTATACTTTTCCGTCTCGGACATCGAGGCGTAGTTTTCAACGCCGTTCAGAGAGATTCTTTGTGTTTTCAGTGTGTCGAGTCCGTATTTGTGATTTAAAGACTCATAGGCAAACTGCCTCGTTTTATCTGAAAGCCGCACCGGACGCTTCAGTTTTGAAGAAGTATAAAACTCCATTTTCGTTCTCCGTCTTGAATCATGAATGGAATAAACGCTTTAACAACATTATACTATTATCGGGCAACATTTTCAATATCCGTAAAACATAAGTAAATCTGCAAAAAAATGAGTGAGGGTATGGAAAAATGACGAAATTAATGATATAATATAAAAAATTCGTTAAGAAAGGGTAAGTAAAACGATGACGAATAAAGAGATCTACAAAAAAACTCTGACTTTTTCAGTTCGCCGTCTGCTTTTCGATGTGCTGACGATAGTTTTGGTCGCGGCAATTACGGCGGCGGGATATCTTATTGCCGAAAATGCGATGGATAAAGGGCTTATCGGGCTCTTGATCGGTCTTATTGTCGGTATTATCGTGGCGGTGATCATTTCGAGATTCATTTCCTACGCTCTTAAAGCGGGGCAGATCGCCATGATGACGCGCGCGGTCACGGAAGGAGAGCTTCCGGACAACGTGTACGCCGAAGGAAAGCGTATGGTCAAAGAGCGCTTTGCGACGGTAGCCGCGTATTTTGCGGCGACGAAAATAATCAAAGGCATATTCGATCAGCTCGGAAGAGTGATCACCTCGGTGGGAGACGCGATCGGCGGCGACACCGGAAGCACGATCGGTTCCGTGATATCATCCGCGATCCAGACTGTCGTCGGATATCTTTGCGACTGCTGTCTCGGATGGGTCTTCTTCAGAAAAGCTCAGAGCGCCGTGCGCGCGACTTGCGAAGGCGCAGTCCTCTTCTTCAAGCACGGTAAAACTCTTGCAAAGAACGCCGGACGTATATTCGGTATGGGTATCGCTTCCTTACTTGTTATCGGAGGCGCTTTCACCGGTATTTTCTATCTCATATTCTCAAGCCTCGGCACGACGTTCAACACGCTCGCGTCGGAGATCGCGGAAGCGGCGGCGAGAGCTGAGACCGAACTTCCTTCCGCGCTCACGGATCCCACAACGCTTATGATAATATGTGCGGCGGTGATCGGAATAGTTATCTGGCTCATGATCCACTCCGCATTCATCCGTCCCTTTATTCTTGCCGGAGTTATCAAGAACTATATGGAATCCGGTATGAACGATATACCGACGGAAGAATCCTTCTCTATGCTCGACGGTAAGTCGAAGAAATTTGCAAAGCTCCGCGCAGAGCTTGACTGACGGAATACATTTATTCAATCGGATCGCCCGCTTCAAGCGGGCGATCATTTTTTGTTAAGCGGTAAAAAATATAGCATCAAATTTTCAGATACCACTTTACTTTTTTCGTCAAATTCAATATAATATAATTGACAGATATGGCGTTTTTGGTAAAAATGAATATTAATTTATTTATAGAAAGGACTCAAGTATTATGGTAATCGGAATTCCAAAGGAAATCATGCACGGAGAGGGCAGAGTTGCCGCTATCCCGGAAACTGTGGCAAAGCTCAAGGCCGACGGATTTGAAGTGCTCGTCGAGCGTCACGCGGGAGAGCTTGCGTTTTTCAGCGACGAGGAATATGCAGCGTCAGGCGCCGAGATGGTAACGGAAGCATCGGAGCTCTATGACCGTGCGGATATTATTCTTAAAGTAAAAGAGCCGCTCTTTAACGAAAAATACGGCAAGCACGAGGTCGACTTGATGCACAAAGGTCAGTATCTTATCACCTTTATCCACCCCGCGTCGCCCGTAAACCATGAGATGGTAAAGAAAATGGCGTCAAACGGTATCGTCAGCCTTACCCTCGACGGCGTACCGCGCATTTCGAGAGCGCAGAACATGGACGCTCTGACCTCTATGAGCACCTGCGCGGGCTATAAGGGCATCCTTATGGCTGCAAGCGATCTTACGAAGTTCATCCCGCAGATCTTCTGCGCGGTAGGTATGATAAAGCCCTGCAACGTCCTTGTAATCGGTACAGGAGTCGCGGGTCTTCAGGCGCTCGCGACCGCAAAGCGTCTCGGCGCGGTAACTTATGCCGCTGACATCCGTCCCGCTGCGGCGGAGCAGGCAAAGAGCCTCGGCGCGAAGATAGTGGAGACCGGAGTCCCCGCGGAAGCTGCGTTAGGCGAAGGCGGATACGCGAACGCGCTCGACGACGGAATGATCGCCGCCGAGAGGGAATGCCTCAAAGACGTCGTCAAGGATATGGACATCATCTTCTGCTCCGCGCTCGTTCCCTCGAAGCTCGCGCCGGTACTTATCACGGAAGAGATGGTAAAATCAATGAAACCGGGATCTGTCATCGTCGACATCTCGATCGACCAGGGCGGCAACTGCGAGATCACTTCCCCCGGCGTTACCGCGGTCAAGCACAACGTCACGATAGAGGGCATCAAGAATATCCCCGGTATGCTTCCCACAAGCTCGACATGGATGTTCGCTCATAATATTTACAACCTCGTTAAGTATTTATCGAAAGACGCGAAGATCGAGCTCGATATGAACGACGAGATAGTCCGCGGAATTCTCACCACCATCGACGGCAAGCTGGTACATCAGGGCGCCATCGAGGCCATGAGCAAAGCATAAACTGATTTATAAGGGGGATGACCCGATGAATTATATCCTGATCGGTGTATTTGTCGTTTCGGCGATAGTAGGTTATTTCATAATCAATAACGTTCCGACCCTTCTGCATACCCCGCTTATGTCCAACATGAACGCGCTGTCGGGCATCACCATTATCGGCGCGCTTGCCGTAACTGCAGTCGCTATACGCAAAGCGGGCGGCGCGAGCTGGATCAGCATCGTTTTGGGCTCGGCATCGATAGTTCTCGCTATGGTCAACGTCGCGGGCGGCTTCGGGATAACCGCGCGTATGCTCAAGATGTTCAAAAAGAAGGGGGACGATAAATAATGCTTACCGACCTCCGGTTCTATATTATCAGCGGCGTTCTCGTCGCGGGTATCCTTGCGGGACTCATCCTTATGAGCCGCCCGAGCCGCGCGCGCGCCGGAAACGCGCTCAGCGCCGTATGTACCTTGATCGCGATAGCGGTTACCATGTATCATTATGACGTGCTCTCTTCCGCTGTCATCTGGATCAGCATAGCGCTCGGCGCCGTCCTAAGTCTTATTGCGATCTTCAAGGTCAAAATGATCCAGATTCCGCAGGTGGTCGCGCTTCTCAACGGATTCGGCGGTCTCGCAAGCGCGCTCGTCGCTATCCTTTCTGCAGAGCAGGCGAAGGACAAGTTTTCGTCCTATACCGCCGCTGTAGCGCTCGTGATAGG
>JAFXNX010000263.1 GCA_017529175.1 Clostridia bacterium | reverse complement strand
GTCAAGCGACGGTCCGACGAGAAAATACATCAGCGGACACGCGGCCACGGAAAGGCCGAGGATTGCTGCGACTAAAGCTTTCTTCATATCAGGCTCCCGGAAATAATGTTGATATCACTTTACCATATCGGTCGAATTATGTCAATCTATTGCGTTTTATTTATTTTTTTGATAGAATATATCTGTAACTGAAAATATCACTGCCGTCGGCTGATCTGAGGGCTGCTTGATCGCGTCGCGCGGGAAGGAGAAAATATGACACCTGAAAAATTGCTCGGAGCGCTTGAAGTCGCAGGGCGTCTCAAGGACGTGACGCGTCACTCGTGGACCGCGTCGGGACGGCGCGAGAGCACGGCGGAACACACGTTCCGGCTGGCGCTTTTCGCCTATTTTATCAAGGACGAGTTTCCCGACGTCGACGCTGACAAACTGATAAAGATGTGCCTTATACACGATCTCGGCGAATCGTTCACGGGGGATATACCCTCGTTCAATAAAACGGCGTCCGACGAGGAGCGCGAGCGCGATATGCTGTTCGGCTGGGTCGCGTCGCTGCCAGAGCCGATCTCGTCCGAGATGGCGTCCCTTTACCGTGAAATGGAAGAGATGCAGACTGACGAGGCAAAGCTCTATAAAGCGCTCGACAACCTTGAAGCGGTCATAACTCACAATGAGGCGGATCTGTCGACGTGGATCGAGAAGGAGTTCACGCTCAACCTTACCTACGGCGAGGAGAGATGCGCCTGCTCTCCTTACCTCACCGAGCTGCGCTCGCTCATCCGCGAGATCACCGAAAAAAAGATCGGCGCGAGAAATAACGAATCGGTTGACTAATCGGATCACGTATGGTATACTCGGAGAGAAATACAGAACGGAAGGTAAATAATATGGAATACAAGACCCCGAAAACTGAACACGGCGTCGTTTTCAGAAACGTTGTCGATACGATATTCAAATACAACGGATGGCCGTCGGTCACGAAGGATGAGCGCGGAGTCCTTTACGCCGCCGCTTCGTCACTTCGTCTGACGCATGGAGACCCCGCGGGCAGGAACTGTATGTTCGTCAGCTTCAACGAGGGCAAGACGTGGACGAAGCCGATAGTCGTAAACGATTCGAAGTTCGACGACCGCGATACCGGTATTTGCTATATCGGAGACGGCAAGATGGTAATGTCCTGGTTCACCGAGACCGAAAGGGAAGATTTTTACGAGAAGATGCAGGGCTTTACCTGGTATCATCCCGAGGACAAGGCGATCACTTCCGGTTATGAGAATATGCTTCGTCAGCTCTCGAAAGAAGAGGTCGACCGCGGTATCGGCGCTTTCGTCAAGACGTCCGACGACTACGGCGTCACCTGGAGCGATCCTGTAAGAGTACCGCTTACGTCCCCTCACGGTCCGTCCGTATGCCGCGACGGAAGACTCGTTTATATGGGCAAGGAAATGATCGAGGACTATATCGCACCCGCTCCTATCGTCGTTTATACGAGCTTTGACTGCGGCAAAACTTGGGAACACACGGGAACGGTCCCCGCGGGCGACGACTGCACGGTCGACATGATGCACGAACCTCATATAATCGAGCTGCCGGACGGCAGGCTCCTCGGCGCGATAAGGGTCCACGGAAGAACGAGCGATCCGTTTTTGTCGATATACACGACGTTCTCTGACGACAAGGGAAAGACGTGGAGCGTTCCGAAGTGTATCGGAGTCGACGGACTGCCGCCTCACCTTATGGTACATTCATCCGGTGCCGTACTTTGCTCTTACGGCTGCCGCACGGAAGGAAAGTGGGCGGAGCGAGTCGCCGTCAGCCACGACAACGGCGAAACGTGGAGCGAGGACTATTGCATAGACGACAACATAGGAAGACAGAAGGACCTCGGGTATCCCGCGTCGGTCGAACTCTCGGACGGCTCGATACTGACGGTTTATTATCAGGCGCTCCCGACGGACGATCACACGAGCGTTCTTTATACGAAGTGGCGTCTTGACTGACAGATCAGATTAAAAAATGATTTTTGGCACTCTCAACTCGAGAGTGCTAAATTTACATTTCATGCAATATTTATAAACATATCATGCGAAATCGCGTACTATAATGAGGGTGTTGAAGGAAAGAACTTCAACGAAAAAGATTCGAGGTGATCCCCATGGGCTGTTTGAACGTTGATCCAAACGCATAAACAAAACGTATAATTAAACGCAAAACAACACAGAATTAATTAAACGATATCGGAGGTAATCATTATGTTTGAACTTAAACCCTATACTCACAAAAACGCGGTCGCGTCAAGAAATCCTTTTCACGATCTTGACGAATTCGAAAGAGAATTCTTCGGATTGAATCCGTACAGATATTTCAAGGAATCGGGACTCGGGGAATTCCGTACTGACGTCAAGGACAACGGCGACAGCTATATGCTCGAAGCAGACCTTCCCGGTTTTGACAAGAAGGATATAAATATCGAGATGAACGGCGACACGCTGACGATCAGCGCGGAGCGTCATTCCGAACACGAGGAAGAGGATAAAAAGAAGAAATATATCAGGTGCGAGCGTTCTTACGGATCGTACGTAAGAGAGTTCGACATCAGCGGAATAGAGGCGGACGGCATCACCGCGAAATATGAAAACGGCGTGCTGACGCTCGATATGCCGAAGAAAAATAAGGCGGCGCCGGAATCCAAACGTCTTGAAATAAATTGATTTCCGCGGCGTTTTATGCTTTTGCATAAAACGCCGCTTTGTATTGAGAGAGGGCATCCCTGCGGGGGATGCCCTTCTATTTTAGACAAATGAATATCTTGTTCCGAAGATAAATATATAATATTATAGTTGACAACACATTAAAGTATATAGTATAATAACTGTGTATATGTTCAAAGCGAGTGATACCGCCGGTATAATATAAAGATTTGTGAGGGATTCGTATGCTTAAGAGTATGACGGCGTTCGGCAGAGCGAGAAAGAAGAGCGCGTCCGGCGACCGGGATATAACAGCCGAGATCAAATCGGTGAACAGCAGATATCTTGACTGTACGGTCAAGCTCCCGAGGATGTACTCATATCTTGAGGAAAGAGTAAAGAACTATCTTTCCGAGAGAGGTATATCGAGGGGAAAAGTAGAAATATATATCGGGGTCGACGTAATAGAGCAGACCGGACTTTCGATCACTCTCGACCACGCGATAGCAAAGTCGTATCTTGAAGCGCTTTACGACCTTCGCGACACTTTCTCTCTCAAGGACGATATATCCGTGATGAGCGTCGCGGCAAACCGCGATCTGTTTACGACAGAGAAGCCGGAAGACGATGCTGAGCGCGACTGGGAGGACGTCAAGGCGTCTCTTTCGGAAGCCGTCGATATGTTCCTCGAGGCGAGGGAGCGCGAAGGCGCTAATCTCGAAGCCGACATTCTTAAAAAAACGGATATCATAAAAGAATACGCCGCGAAGATCAAGGAGCTTTCCGAAAAAGATATTTCGGGGTACGGCGCAAAGCTTGAGGAGAGAATAAAGAAATTCCTTTCGGACTTTGACGTCGAGATCGCGGAACAGCGTATACTTACGGAAGCGGCGATATTCGCCGACAAAGCGGCGATAGACGAGGAACTCGTTCGTCTTGACAGTCATTTCAAGGCGATGCGCGAGATAATAGAGAAACCCGAGCCCGCGGGACGAAAGCTCGATTTTCTGCTTCAGGAGATGAACAGGGAAACGAACACCATCGGCTCGAAGGCAAACGATTCGGAAATAGCTCATATCGTCGTCGATATAAAGACGGAGCTTGAGAAGATAAGAGAACAGATACAGAATATAGAGTAACGGAGGGCGATATGAAGTTTATCAACGCGGGATACAACAATATGGTAAGCGCGGACAAGGTGGTAGCTCTCGTCGGTTTTGACTCGGCGCCGTCGAAGAGACTCGTCCAGGACTCGAAGGACAAGGGCTGCGCCATCGACTGCACCGGAGGGAAAAAGACCAAATCCGTTATAATAATGAACAGCGGACATGTAGTCCTCTCGTCTCTCGAGACGGAGAAACTCGCGTCGAGGATATCCGGGGAGGACGAAGAAGAATGAAAAAAGGTCTTATAATCGTCGTTTCGGGTCCCGCCGGAAGCGGCAAGGGAACTGTCGTGAACCTGTTGAAACAGAGCACGCCGACTCTCGGACTTTCCGTGTCTGCGACTACGAGGTCTCCGCGGCCGGGAGAAGTCGACGGAGTCCACTATTTCTTTATTACGAAGGAAGAGTTCGAACGCCGCATCGCATCGGGCGAAATACTCGAGCACACGGTATACTGCAATAATTATTACGGCACGCCGAAGAGCGAGCTCGAACGCATAACCTCGGAGGGAAAGGATGCGATCCTTGAGATCGAGGTCGAAGGCGCGACGCAGATAAAAAGCATATTCCCCGACGCCGTCGCCGTTATGCTCCTTCCGCCGGGCGCCGCCGCTCTCGAAGCGCGTCTTCGCGGGCGCGGGACCGAAACGGACGAGGTCATAGCGCGCCGCCTTGAGAGGGCAAGGGAGGAACTGTCCCTCGTATCACACTATGATTACGTCGTCATAAACGAGGACGGCAGGTCGAAAGAGTGCGCCGCGGCGATATGCAAGATCGTCGACGCGGAGCACATGAAGCAGGACAGAATGAAGTAT
>JAFXNX010000024.1 GCA_017529175.1 Clostridia bacterium | reverse complement strand
TAACGGAGCTTTCCGTTACAGAGCGAGCGCGGCGCGGCATATCGTTTGCTTTTCAGCAGCCGGTAAAATTCAAAGGGATCACGGTGCGCGACCTGATCTCCATCGCGGCGGGGGGCAGCGTATCCTTTACGAGGGCTTGCTCCTATTTGTCCGAGGTCGGGCTTTGCGCGAAGGACTACGTCGACAGAGAAGTCAACGCGTCTCTTTCCGGAGGAGAACTCAAGAGGATCGAGATCGCGACCGTGATGGCGCGCTCGACCGCGCTTTCGCTCTTTGACGAGCCTGAGGCGGGGATCGACCTGTGGAGCTTCGGAAACCTCATCAAGGTATTTGAAAACCTGCAAAAGAAGATAGGCGGCTCGATCGTTATCATCTCCCACCAGGAGCGTATCCTTCGCATCGCCGACAGGATAATCGTTCTCACCGCGGGAGAGGTGACCGAGGACGGAACACCCGACGAGATACTTCCTCATCTGCTCGGCGGCAGGGTATGCCCCGCCATCGAAGAGAAGTTTTCATAAAGGAGGACGCTTATGGATAAGATTCAGGAAACACTCCTTGAAAAGGTCGCGGATATCCACGGCACGCCTCTCGGAGCGTACAATATAAGAGCAAACGGCGCGGCGGCGGGAAGAGCCACTACCGCGAATATAGATATAGCTACAAAAGAGGACAAGCCCGGTATCGACATATACATCAAGCCGGGAACGAAAAACGAATCCGTTCACATACCGGTCGTTATTTCCGAGAGCGGACTTCACGACATGGTATACAACGATTTCTGGGTCGGAGAGGGCGCCGACGTCGTTATCGTCGCGGGATGCGGGATACACAATTCCGGCAGCGACGAGACCGCGCACGACGGTATCCATACGTTCCATATCGCAAAGGACGCGAGAGTCAGGTATATTGAAAAGCACTACGGAGAGGGTAACGGCAGCGGCGACAACGTGATGAACCCGACGACAGTCGTCATTCAGGAAGCGGGAAGCTATCTTGAGATGGAAACGACGCAGATCATGGGTATCTCGTCCACCGAGAGAAAAACGCGCGCAAAGCTCGGCGACGGCGCGACTCTTATAATCAAAGAAAAAGTTATGACTGACGGCCGCCAGCATTCCGATTCCGATTTTTCTATCGATCTTGACGGGGACGACAGTTCCGTTAAAGTCATTTCCCGCTCGGTCGCAAAGGGAAATTCGAGCCAGCTCCTCAAGACGAACGTCAACGGAAACGCAAAGTGTTACGGCCACACCGAGTGCGACGCGATCATTATGGACGACGCCAAAGTCACGGCGATCCCGCAGATCGTCGCATCGTGCGTCGACGCGTCGCTTATCCACGAGGCGGCGATAGGAAAGATCGCCGGAGAGCAGCTTATGAAACTCATGACCCTCGGTCTTACCGAAAAGGAAGCCGAGGAGCAGATAATATCCGGTTTTTTGAAATAACGACAGGAGAGGCGCATATATGGAAAGTGTCACAGTCAGTCTTGACAAGATCATAGACGAAATGAAGCTGAAGCCGGTCTTTTTGCCGGACAAGCCCGAGAACATACATATAGGAAGAACGGAGATCACCCGTCCCGCGTTTCCTCTCGCTGGCTTTTACAACTGCTTTGAGCCGGACAGGATCCAGATAATAGGAAATACGGAATGCGAGTATCTCGACGAGCTGGGCGAGGAGGAATCCTCGCGCAGGATAGAAGCGTTTTTCGCGACAAAGCCCGCGACGGTCGTCTACACTCATTCAACGAGAGTACACGAGGCGTCGCAGGAAGCGGCGAAAAAGTATTCTGTGCCGCTGCTCTCCGCCGACCGTTCTACGTCTGCTTTCGCGGCGGCGATGATAGCGTTTCTCAACTTAAGTCTTGCGCCGCGTATAACGCGTCACGGCGTTCTTGTTGAAGTGTACGGCGAAGGTGTGCTTATCCTCGGCGACAGCGGGATCGGTAAGAGCGAGACCGCGATAGAGCTTATAAAGCGCGGACACCGTCTCGTCGCGGACGACGCGGTAGAGATTAAAAAGGTGTCTGATAAAACTCTTGTCGGCTCGGCGCCGGAGATAATCAGACACTATATGGAGCTTCGCGGTATAGGAATCGTCGACGTAAGACGTCTTTTCGGCATGGGCTCGGTTAAGGATACTGAAAAGATCGACCTTATCATACAGCTCGAGCCGTGGGAAAACGGCAAGATGTACGACCGCTGGGGGATCGAGGAAAAATACTCGGAGATCATGGGCAACAGCGTGCCGACGGTCACCATCCCCGTACAGCCCGGAAGAAACCTCGCTGTTATAATCGAGATCGCCGCTATGAACTACAGACAGAAGAAGATGGGCTACAACACACCGAAGGAGTTCAACGACAGACTTCTTGAGCGCATGGAGAAACAAAACGGCGCAAACGGCAAAAACAACGATTGATATACGGAGAGTGCAATATGCTTGAGAAAAAGATAAGAGAACTCCTGAACGAGATAAACGAGACCGTGTCTGATGCGAGAGAGGACGCAACGCTCCCGCAGAATACGTTTTTCCTTAAAGACGAAAAGATACTCGCTCTGCCGAGACAGTACGGCGAGAGCCGCTATCCTTACGACGAGGACGGTTACGTCGTATGGGCTTATCAGAACGGATTCATATTCGCCGTCGACAGCCTTTTTACGATATTCAGACAGTCTAACTACGGCGAAGAGCCCGTCGTGAATTTCTTTGCCGGCGTAGAACGCGGAAACGGCGAGTATTTCCCGATCTCGATCCTCGGCGGCGCAAGGTCGCTTTACGAGCCGGAGGATGTTAAGAGATACACCGTATTCTCACCGCGTTGCGTTTATTATATCGCGGACCTTGACGAGTATACTTTTTCCGCGAGAATGAGCGTCGGCTCTGACAAACGCATCAATTTCGCCGTCACGGCGGACAACAAAACGGACTCGGATAAGAAGATATATCTTGCCCACTTTATCGAGGCGCTCCTCAGATTCATGGAGGGCGAGGGATTCTGGGACAGAATGTCCAAATTCGGAGAAATATTCGGAGAAGATATCGTTTTATGGAGCCGCAACGGCAAGTGCGACTGCCTTTCGGTCACGTCATGCGAGACTCACGGCAAAGCGGATATGGCAGTTCGTTCCGTCTCGAGAAACGCCTTCCTCGGCTATAAGGGAAGAAACGTATCGAGCGCCGAGAGCTTAAAGCGAGGCGAGTTCGACAGATATATACCGTTTGTAAATACGACGGATCTTCCCGCGGCGTGCGCATATTATCACTATACCGTACCCGCTGGCGATTCAGTCCGTCTTGACTTTTCGCTTGAACTCCACCGCGGCGTCGACGACGTAAAGTCCGTTAAGGTGACGCCCGCCGATCCTGATTTCGCGGACCGTGAGATCGAAGAGCGCGAAGCTGCTGACGAGCGCACTTTCGATAACGTAAAGTTCAGTTTTGACGATTTTGAGGGCATAAACCCCCGCGTTCTCGAAAGATTCACAAGGTGCGTACAGAAGCAGACGTCATTCTGCGCTCTCGGCAAGAATTACGCGGGACCGAACCTCGGATTCCGCGACGTGCTCCAGCAGCTTGAGGGCTCTCTCATGTGGGACCCCGAGAATTCGCGTGAAAAGATAGTTCGCGCGATGAATTATATGATGACTAACGGACGCGTTCCGAGACAGTTCTCGATCCCCGCGTCCGCCGACGAGATGCCCGACTTTGACCTTCGTATGTATATCGACCAGGGCGTATGGGCTATCTCCGCAATATATACTTATGTCTGCTTTACCGGCGATTATTCGATACTCGACGAGGTGTGCGGGTATTACACGCCGTCCGATGACAAGTGGGCGGTGCGCCTCTCCGACGAGCGCGACACCGTGTTCGAGCATCTGCTTCGTATCGCCGACTTCTTTATTGAAAACCTCGCCTGCGACACCGGGTGTGTTCGAATCCTGTACGGCGACTGGAACGATGCGCTCGACGGACTCGGAAAGACGGACGACGCGGATCGCAAATACGGCGACGGAGTCTCTGTTATGACGACTCTTCAGTTCTATCAGAACCTCGAAGAGCTGATCGATCTTATCCGCCATACCGGCAAGTTTACGGACAAAGCGGAATACTTCTCGAAGATAAGAGAGAGTATCGCCGAGTCGCTCGAACAGTACGCCGTTGACAAGAGCGGAAAGGGAAGGCGCGTCATACACGGATGGGGAGACAAGAGATCGTACTTTGTCGGCTCATCGTGCGATTATGACGGCGCCGCAAGGTACAGTCTTACCGCAAACACCTTCTGGATGATCTCCGGTATGATAAAGCGCGATCCCTCGATGAGAGAGGCGCTCGTCGCCTGCGCGGACGCAGTTGATTCAAAATACGGCCTTATGACCTTCGACGTTCCGTTCAAGCTCGCCGACCGTCCGTTCATCGGACGTCTTGCGACGATAACGAAGGGAACTTACGAAAACTGCTGCGCGTACGTCCACGCGGGAATGTTCGGCGTAATGGGACTCTTCCTTATAGGAGAGAGCCGCCGCGCGTGGGACGGGATGAAAAAACTGCTCGTCGTGACGCACGACAACTGCACGATGACCTCGTTCGTCATGCCGAATTCTTACTGCCGCAACGAAGAGCTTTATATCGACGGCGTTTCGATGGGCGACTGGTACACCGGAAGCGGTACGATGTATGTAAAAGAACTCGTTAAATACGGCTTCGGTATTGCGCCCGACCTTGACGGATTGAAAGTGCAGACGCCCGCCTATATGCCGTCATCGGCCTGCGGTATCGATATCCGCGTCAAGGGAAAGAAGGTATCTCTTTGCTACCGCAACGAAAAATCGGGAACAAGACGCTTTTTCGTCGACGGAAAAGAAGCGTCCTCTGAGTATGACGATATAATGAGGATACCGACTCTCTACGTTCCCGCATCAGACCTTCGCGACGGAATGAAGATCGAAGTTGTCGACTGATGAAGCGGAAAAGATTCAGCCGCGGCGCAAAAGTGTGTATCGCCGCGTATATCCTTGCGGTATCGTGCGGCGTCTCGTACGTCGCAATGAGACTGTCATCGCCGTTTGCCGAGTTTTTCAACAACACGGTATCTGCAGTGACCCGCAGGGTATACACTTTCATCAGCGACATGGTGCCGTTCTCGATAGCGGAAGTGTCCGTGCTCGCGTCTCCCTTGCTTATCGCTCTCGTTCTGATATGGCTCGTGAGACGAATGAAAAAATACGGACCCCGCGGGGCGAGAAGGGTGATAGCGGCTCTGCTTGCGACGTTTTCGGTTCTCGCGTCGTCGTTCGTCCTGAACGGCGCGGCGGGTTACTTCGGAGAGAGGGTATATGAAAAACTCGATCTTTCGCGTGAAAAACTGACAGCGGAAGAACTGCACGAGGCGTGCCTTGTTCTTGTTGAACAGATAAATTCCGCCGCGGCAGAGGGTGTGTTTTACACTTATGACACCGGAGCGACGGCAAACGTGTTCTCCGTCGGCGACACGGCGGTGCTCATCGCCCGCTCATATGAGAGCTTTTCGGAAGAGTACGGTTTTCCCGTCACCTTTACTTCATTCCCTAAAATACTGATGACGAGCCCGCTCGTAACGTACACTCACATATCGGGCATATACTGCGATTATACCGGGGAAATAAACATTAATACGAATTATCCCGATTACGTCGTAGTGTCGACGGTCGCGCACGAAATGGCGCACCAGAGAGGGATATCTCCCGAAGACGAGGCAAATTTCATGTCTTACGCGGTCCTCTCGGAAAGCGAAGTTCCTTATTTCAGATATGCGGGCGCTCTTGACGCTTACACGACCGTGTCGAATTATCTTTACAAAGCGGATAAAGATCTTTACAAGGACGTATCAGGCCTTCTTTGCGATACGGCAAAGCGCGATCTTACAGCGTATTCGGAGTTTTTCGATAAGTACAGAGAGAACACCGCGGCGAAGGTGACGAACGCCGTAAACAACACGTATCTCAAAAGTCAGGGTACGTCCGGTACAGTCTCTTACAACGAATCGACGTATCTGATCGTCAGGTATATTCAGAAAAAATCATAACGGTTTCAGAAGATATGAATATAATTAAAG
>JAFXNX010000262.1 GCA_017529175.1 Clostridia bacterium | reverse complement strand
CTTCATCTCCTCGATTGAGATCTCGCGTCTCCCGGCGAACGGGTGATTCTCCCAGACGTAGACGTAGGTTTCACGCCGCATCAGGGGGGTGAACTCCAGACCGTTATCGCGGAAGAGTTTTTTGATGACCGCCTCGTTCGAGCCCGAGAAGGACACGATCCCGACCTCGCTTTTTAAGGTCGCGACGTCGTCGAGCACGTCTTTGGTCTTGGTCTCGTGGATCGAGAAAACGTACTTTTCGGGGTTGGTCCGCTTGATGACGTCCACGAACGCCCGCGTCGCGAAATTGTAGTGCTGGGTCGAGACCGAGAAGCGTTCCTTCCCGCCGTCGCGGGAAAGATACCTATCCTCAAGGATCGCGTATTGCCCGACGGCTTTTTTCGCGTAGTCGATAAACTCCCTGCCCTCGTCGGTGAGACTCACGCCCTTGTTCGTGCGCTCGAAGATCAGGATGCCGAGTTCCTCTTCCAGTTCGCGGATCCCGGCGGAGAGCGCCGGCTGCGAGACGTATAGTTTGGTCGACGCCTCGCGCATCGAGGACGAGTTCGCCACCTCGAGTACGTATTTCAGTTGGTTGATATTCATAGCGTTTTCCTCACGGTCGTAACCGTTTTTCCGTTGGGCGGTTTACAAAAGATCGATCAATTTTTCATAGGTTTCCGGGATCCCGTGCACGACGGTATCGTAAATAATCGAAAAGTCCATAACGCCGTAGTCGTGTACGATCCGGTTTCGCATTCCTTTGATTGCGAGCCACGGCACGTCTTGGTGATCCGCCTTGAAGAGATCGGTCAGCTTCCCGTTATTTTCCGAAATCTGAATGATCCGGAACAGGATCGAGTCGATCAGCACCTCGTCGTTTTCGATCTCTTCCCTCGTCTTTCCTTCGGTATGGTCGATGACAAACTTCAGATAGTCGATTATTTTTCCGAGATAATATCGGTCGTCTTTTACGTTATCCATAAATCTTGACCCCGTCTTTCAGTATTTCCCGCAGCAAAACGGGATTGTTGTTCAGTTGCGCCGCGTCGAGCAGATCTACCTTCTTTTTCAGTTTTTCGCGGAGCACTTCCAGCAGTTCAAAGAACTTCAGCCCATCGGTCGGCACCGAAACGAGCAGATCCACGTCGCTCTTTCCGGTCGCCGTCCCTTTTGCGTAGGAACCGAATAAATAGCCGTACTCGACCGAATAGGAGCCGAAAACCTCTCCGCAGATCTGTCTGATCTGTCCGACCGTCAGCACACCGTGCTCCTCGTCGAACTTTCCCGCGTCCTGCAAGCGATCGACGATATGCCGATACTTGATCCGATCGACCTTGTTCTCTTCGGCTTCATATCTTTTATACGTGCGCAACGGGATCTGCAGATATTCCGCGCTCTGCGCCTGCGTCATTCCCGTTCGCTTTCGCAATTCCCGAATGGTCACTTTGATCACCTCTCTGCCGTCATTATAGCACGTTGGCACCTTTTTGTCAAGCGATTTGGTGCCATTTTGGCACTTTTATTTTTTCAGCAAGGTGCCAGATTGGCACTTTCCTGTCTTTTTGCGCTCTTTTTTGAACCTGCGGTTTACCCGCGGTGTCCGAACGATCCCTTTACATTCCCCGGTTTTCTGCTATACTAAAGACGAAGCAGACGTCGGCTTACGTTTTTTTCGGGAGGTAACTTTTATGGAAATCACGATCGGCGCGAATATCAAGCGCCTGCGCGTGACGAAAAGCGTCACGCAGGAACAACTCGCGGAGGCGATGAACGTCACCCCCGCCGGGGTCAGCAAGTGGGAGCGGGGCGAAACCTATCCCGATATCACGCTGCTGCAGCCGCTCGCCTACTATTTCGGCGTGACCCTCGACGATCTGATGGGCTACGACGAGAAAAAAGTCGACCAAACGATCGAAGAATTGATCGCCGAATTCTGGCGGGTTTATCGGCAGGACTGGCGCGCGGCGAACAAACTGATCGAGGACG
>JAFXNX010000261.1 GCA_017529175.1 Clostridia bacterium | reverse complement strand
CCACGGAGTAATAACATGAAGCACCGACTCTTTCTGCTCGCCGCGTTGTTCTGCTGCGCACTCGCCGCGGGTGCGTTGTGCAGTTCGTGCCGGACGGGCATGATCGCACTGATTGATCTTGATGACAATCTCCGGATGGCGGGTTCGGGATTCGATTTGAGCGGGACCGTGACGGACGAAGACGGCAATCCGCTCGACGGCGTCTCGATGCGTGCGGATTATTCCCGCGTGAATACCGCAACGTTCCATTCGGAAGACAAACGCGAGGAACCGGTCGAGGTCAATTCGGAATTCCATATCAAGCAGAAGGGCTGGACCGAACTTGATCTTGATTTCCGTAAGGACGGATACTTTTCGGAGCATCTTCATTTTGATTCCCCATGGCTGGACCGCAAGCAGAAAAAATATGTCGTAAAGGATGACATTCTGGTCAAAATGATCAAGAAGGGGCCAGTCGCGGTCCTATTCAGAAAAAAGGACTATCTCCGGTACGATATTGAGAACGGATACAAAGACGTCTGCGATCTTTCCTTTCTTCGCGACAAAAAAACAACAGGAGAAGACTGGGAACGCCTCCTGATGAAGACGCCCCTGGGAACGCCCCCGGAAACGCCGAAATACCTCGAGCTTGATTTCAGACGGGACGAAAACGGCGAAATCGTTTACGGCGAGGTGCCGAACAGCCTCGCTCTCTATCCCGTCGCGTGTATCATCCGGTTTCACTCGGACAATCCCGACGACGGCTTGATCCTGCTCAATGAACAGGACCCCGGCATAACAGGGGATACGTTCAAAAAGAAATACAACTCAGCGCCGGAATCAGAATACACGAAAAGAGTGATCGTGATCGATGAAACCGGAACAGACGAAAATAAAAAGCCACTGTATCTCTACATAAAATGCGAAAACCATTACGGGAAAATAAAGATCAACTCCGAAATATCCCACGCCGTCGACGGAAAAGAGCTTCTTCATTCACGGGCGTTTGTCGAGATCCGGGTCAACAGTGTACCCGGCGACCGCAACCTGACGTCTTACTTCTGAACCGGAATCGGCAACACCCCATAAGGAGTAATGACGCGGCATATCGCCGCGACCTGCCCTGCCGGCGTCGAACCGGACCGGCTTACAAGCCGATGCGATGGAAACAGTTAATGAACGTACTGCACAGCTTTTTTAACGTCTTTTTCTCCGAAAAACACCGAAAAAAATCCGCGTCCGGCTTGCATTCTTGCGGAGAAAATGTACAGTATAGTCCAGAGGCGGCAGAGAAAAACCTTCGCCTGAGCTTCCGCCTCGTTTCTCCTCGCAATAATAAGACATATAGGTCCTAATAGGTCCTATTTCCCCGAAGCAAGATAGAATATCCCCGCAAAAGGAGTACACAAATATGTTCCCGACGCTCAAACACACCGCCGCGCTCTTTGCGCTGTCCGCTCCGATTCTCTTCTCCTCCGTTCTCGCCGCCGACGCGCACTTCATGCACCCGGACGCGGAAGTACAGAAGACGTATCCGATCCTTTCCAAATTCAACGCCGGGCGCACGCCCTCCGAACGCATCCTGAAGCGCGGCGACCACGACATCTACGCCATTTTGCACTTCGGCCCGAATACGTTCTACGACAAGGAATGGGGCTACGGCGACGAGGATCCGCAGAGGTTCGCTCCGACCGCGTTCGACGCCGAGCAGATCGTGAAGGCGTG
>JAFXNX010000260.1 GCA_017529175.1 Clostridia bacterium | reverse complement strand
CAAAAAGGCAATGATGGCGGGCATTTTGCCCGCCATTGATCGTTTGTTTGCGTTATCTGTTTGTGTCTGTTATGCTTGCGTCGTCTTTTTGGCTTTTCCTTATCATTGCCGCTCTAACAAGTTTGTCTTCGCTCTGAAACGCAGAACACGCCTCTTTTCAGAGGCGTGTTCTGCGTTTGTCTTATATTTATTTTGTACAAACGAGGAGTCTCTCCTCGCTCATATCATAGTAGAGTTCAAGTCCCGCGCCGGACACGTCATAAACGCGAATCACATCTTTTATGTCGTCCGGCAGATCGGTCGCCCTCTCCGTTATGTCATCAAAGCTTTCAAGAAGTTCCGGCTTGTACGCGACGGTGCTCTTCTCTTCAAAGATCGCCGTATACATAATACCCGCTTCGACAAGGTCCTGAAAAATATGACTGCCGTAACTGAGTTCGGGTATATATCCCGCGCTCGATACAGACACCTCCGCGATCAGCGAAAACTCGCTGATATCGGAGAATCCCGACGGCACGCCGAGCTCCGGCGAAGACGTGCAGATCCGGCCCGGCGTGAGAAGAAGCAGGCATTTGTTCTTTCCTCTGTAATACCAGTTTATTGCGGAAAGAGCGTTTTTCACCGCGTACTTTCTCTTGTACGGAAGCTCATAGTATTTTATCGGGTCTATGTATACGACGGCGTCCGGCTCGGCTTTTTGAGAAAAGCCCATCGACACGCCTTTTGTTTCAAGAAGGACGTTTGCAGGGTCGACGTCATCCGGGAACTTAACTTTATCGCCCTCTCGCGTCAGCTGAAGCGGGCGGCACTGCAAAAGGTCGATAACATAAGCGCCGTCGGACGATAAGTTGATCGTATATTCGGTGTCTACCGGATATTCGTAGTGCTTTTCGATAAGCTCAAGAATATCCCTCATATCGGACATCAGCGCCGCGTTTGAAGTCAGTCCGTCGCAGGTAACGAACAGGACTTCGCGCGCTTCGCCGCGGTCTCTGAACATCGCCTCGGTCTCGTAATTGTGAGTGAAGAGCATCCTTTTCAGGTGAGCGGGTAATTTACCCGACAGTTTTACCGGATCAAATCCCTCGACCTCTCCCGTCACAAGACTTACGGCGTCGACTATCCTCTGCGAATACTGCTGTCTGTCCGACGCCGACGTCGTGATAAGCTTTTTCGGCGCGTCAAGGGCAACTATTCGCGGGTACGAGCCGGTCCTGCGGTCGACGGCTCCCGTCCCGAGTCCCATAACAAGGCGCAGCATACCCGCCTCGGGTCTTCCCGCGTCCATTCTGTACGGACTTGCGGAGTAACCGACCCCCGCCGCGCACGGCATAAAGAATCCGTCATAGCGGGACCCCGATACGCGCTGAACGAGGATCGCCATCTGTTCGTCGCGGCGGTCGAGTCCACGGCGCTTTCTGTAGTCGAGCGCGGAAAGCGACATCGTGCTCGCGTATACCGTCCTGATCGCTTCCTCAAATTCTTTCAGCCGTTCCTCGGGAGTGCCGAGACTGCCGCAGAATACGGAATCATACTTGCCTGCGAAAGCGTTTCCGAAACCGTCTTCGAGTATCGAACTTGAACGGACGATCACCGGATCGTTTCCGTAATAATCGAGTATCCTGCAAAATTCCGTCTCGATCTGAGACGAAAATTTGCCCGCCATGATCTCGTCTCTGAATTGATCGGCAAGTGTAAAATATCCTTCTTCCGTCCTCTGGCGGATGCGAAGATCCCAGAATCCGTTATCGACTATATAAGAGTAGAAGATGTCGGAGCCGATATAATATGAATCGTGAGGCTCAAAGCGCTCGAAAATATCGGGACGGTGATTCTCAACTATCTTGCGTGAGAGAAGCATACCGCACGCCTTGCCGCCGATCATGCCGGTACCGACCATGCGGGAGTGTACCTCGAAATAGTCCTCCGGCTTAAAGTTCTGTTTTATCAGGTTCCGTACGCGCTCGTCCCTTGTGAGCATAATGTCGCACATTCTCTCACACTCTTCCGACACGTCCGCGCCATTCTCGTAAAGAAGTTTCGTTTTCGCGAAAAACCGTTCCCAGCTGTCCCGGTTTCTGTCCGGAGCTTTGCTTTCCTCTTTGTTTTTCACGTTGTAAAAATGACTGACGTCCGTACCGTCCGAAAGCACCTCGAACGAATACGTTTCCGAATCGAGTCTGTGCGGCTGGAACATTGTCTGCGAGTAGCGGTTCCACACTTTCAT
>JAFXNX010000259.1 GCA_017529175.1 Clostridia bacterium | reverse complement strand
TATGACTTCGAGGATCCGCATCACTTCCTGTCGGCGGAGGGAAGGCGCGCGCTTGCAAAAGACCTCGGAGTAAAAACGCGAGTCGACCTTCAGGAGGAATCGCTCGAGGGTCTTCATCATCAGGGAGAATGGTACGGCATCGAGTACGTCCTGACGCCGAGCAAAAAATGGGAAGAGTGCTTCGGTGAGGACGGGCCGGAGTGGATGCGCAAGGTCTTCGACGCGGTGCTTGATACCTCCAAGTATCCGCTCTATTTCCATTGCTACGCCGGAGCGGACCGCACCGGCACGGTCGCCGCGTGCCTTGAATGTCTGCTCGGTATGGATATGAAGGACGTCCGGTTCGACTTCGACGTGACTACTTTGTCAATCTGCTCGCCGAGAAGCTGGCCGAGAGACAGAGACGGAAGCCGTATTCAGTTCGTCGATGGTCTCGCCGAGATGTACCCGGAGAAAGAGACTACTCAGGAGCGCGTCGAGGAATTCCTCGTATCGATCGGCATCGCCCGTGAGAAGATCGAAGCGTTCAGAGATTATATGATAATTGATTGAATCACGCCGGTGGACTTTTGAAAAAGTCCACCGGACCCCCCAAAACTTTAAATGAGCCGACGGAATTCCCCGTCGGCTTTGGCTTTTTCTGAGTGCGCCGCTTCTGAGGTTTCTCCTTGAAGGGAGCAAAGCGCGGGATCCGGTATCCTCACTCCGAAGACCCATAGGGAGTCATCCCTTTGATGCCTCCGTGTTATAAATTTCAGTTACTGCACTTTGAACATGCCGTCCCTTCGGGACGGAGGTTTGGGGCTTCCCCTTGAGGGGAAGCTGTCACCGAAGGTGACTGATGAGGTGAAAATCGTGGTTTTCTGTATGCCTAACATTCTGCTCCTGCAGAGCAGGAGCAGCGGGATTCGTTCTCGCCTGCGGGCTCGGTCACGCCCGGCTCTGACAGCCCCCCGGGCTGTCATTCACTACCGGGCGCCTTCGAATCCCTATGTAGCGAAAAAATGAGAGGCACGCATCGCGTGCCTCTCATTTTTTCAGCGGAATAGGGATTCGAACCCCAACAAACAGAGTCAGAGTCTGTCGTGCTACCGTTACACAATTCCGCTTTGCAAATGGCATTATATCAAATCGGGGCGGGGTTGTCAATACCCAAAAATCAAGTTTTTTCTTTTCCTTCCGGTTTTTCCCGTCTTCCGTCTCCGCGGCGCGGGGAATAATAAAACGGGAACCGATCACCGACAGGAGTGAAAAAATGAAAAAAATAACAGCCGCGCTGTGCGCCGCGGTACTCGCCGCGTCCTCGGCGCTTTACGCGCTAGCGGAAACGTACACGGTCGTTAAAGGCGATTCGCTTTGGAAAATCTCGCGCCGGTATGAGATCGGTCTTTCCGAGATAATCGACGCGAACCCGCAGATCAAGGATCCTTCCTTAATCTTTCCCGGAGACAGGGTGAATATTCCCGCGCGCTCCTCTTATACGTCGTACGAGGACGAGGTGATCTCACTCGTTAACGCCGAGAGGACGAAACGGGGTCTTCAGCCGCTTTCAAAAAACTGGGAGCTCTGCCGCGTCGCGCGGTACAAATCGGAGGATATGATAGCAAAGGGATATTTTGCCCACAATTCGCCGACTTACGGGTCTCCGTTCGATATGATGGAGTCGTTCGGGCTCCGCTTTACCGCCGCCGCGGAGAATATCGCGTACGGACAGCGATCGCCGTCAGAGGTCATGAACGCCTGGATGAATTCCGCAGGCCACCGCTCGAATATCCTGAGCGGCAACGTGTCCGAGATCGGCGTCGGAGTAGCCGCGAAACCCAACGGAGTCCTCTTTTGGACTCAGATGTTTATACGACCAGCCAAATAAGACTCTCGCCGCCGCGCAGGATGCGCGGCGGCGACTTGTTTACAAAAAAATGATAAAATGATATAATATCAAGTAATCTGAAACGGAGGACAGTATTCATGAAAATGAAAATTGCTGCTTTGATCCTCGCATGCCTGATGATCGTTCCTTTCATCGCCTCGTGCGGGCAAAAGAACGAAGGCGCGGGCAGAAACACCGACGTACAGACGACGGACGCCTCGACCGGCGGTGACGAAACGGAGGACGATTCCGTTACTGCGTCCCAGGCGGAGATAAAAGAGATCATGGATTATGTGAATAGCCTGAATGAAGCGGCTGAGTT
>JAFXNX010000023.1 GCA_017529175.1 Clostridia bacterium | reverse complement strand
GGTGCCGACGACGATGTGTCCGCAGTTGCGGCACTCCCATACCTTGACCTCGCTCTTCTCGAATACCGCCGCTGTCTCAACGTTTTTGAGAAGCGCGCGGTAGCGCTCTTCGTGGTGCCTTTCGATCGCTGCGACGCCGCGGACTTTTGCCGCGAGTTCCGGGAAGCCCTCTTCTTCCGCGGTTTTTGCGAATCCCTCGTACATATCCGTCCATTCGTAGTTCTCGCCGTCAGCGGCGTCTGAAAGGTTTTGCGCTGTTGTGCCGATACCGTCGAGTTCTTTGAACCAGAGCTTTGCGTGCTCCTTTTCGTTTTCCGCGGTCTTGAGGAACAGAGCCGCGATCTGCTCAAAGCCCTCCTTTTTCGCCTTTGACGCGAAATAGGTATACTTGTTTCTCGCCTCGCTCTCTCCCGAAAAAGCCGCTCTCAAATTCTTTTCTGTCTGTGTTCCTGAGTATTTGTTTGCCATGGTAACCTCCTTGGTTTTTATATATTATCTGTTTTCGGTATGATTTGTATTCATCCCGCGATAAGTACTTTAAGAGCGCTGATGTCAAGAAGATTAATAACTCCGTCGTCATTTACGTCGCTGTTTAAAGTATTTACGGGTCCGCCTGTCGCAATGTAGTATTTCAAAGCCGATATATCGAGCATCGTTACCGCTCCGTTCCCGTCGACGTCGCCCGGCAATTTGAAAAGGCGGGCGGCTTCATTTTTTGTCTTGAAGAACTGTATCTCGCGCACGTCTATTCCTTTTCCTACGGGAACTGACGACGTATCGTCATAATAATCTATTCTTACGCTGTTGACCTTGCCTTTCCACAGCGAAAGGGAAGTGAGGTCTACGAGAACTCTTTCGTAGCTTCCCGTTTCCGGCAGGTCAAGTCCCGCCTTGCAGCTTTCCGACGAATACGTCAGATCTCCCGCCGCAAGGAAGAGGCCGATCCGGTTTGTGCCGCTTCCGACGTATGAAGTTCGCGCCGTTATTACGACGTATTTGTATTCGTTCGCCGAAAAATCAAAGTTACTTAGTTCTAAGAAAGGATCGATCGTATTCGTTGCGCGAAGGGTGAGTCCCGCGTCTGTGATCACGTCGGTCGAGTTGTTGGATGCTTTTACAAACTGATAATAACGGTAATCGTCAAACGTGAGGTGTGTCGTCGGAGCGATCCTGTCGGCGGCAAGAATGAGAGCGTTGCTGACCGTACGCTCGGCGTTATTGCTGTTGCACGGGCGGTTGACGAGTTTCATACCGTTCAGTCTGTCCGTCTGCACCATGGTAGTCGATCCGCCGCCGTCCATATAGATTCCCGATATTATACCGAGCTCCATGGCGAGTGTCGCCATCTTGTTGATACTGACGCCGACACTGTACCCCGACTGGCGTCCGTCGTTGCAGATGATCTTTACTTTACCCTCTGAAGTAATACCGATGACGTTCGCGGGATAATGCGTCGAGTCTCCTATATTGAAATATTGTCCGTCGCGGGCAAACTCGTGATGTCCTCCTACGCAGTCTGTGACTGTTTTCCACTGTTCCGTTCTGCCGTAGCGGTCCGATATCGAAACCGAGAATCTTAAGGACGCGCCGACGGGAATGCGGGATACGTCGGATTTTCTCGAGCCCCTTGCGGTAATTATCATTCTGTTCGACTGCATCGAAAGACGCGCCTCTCCCGGCTCGGAGATCGCGCTGACCGTGCCTATCGCGCCCATTCCGTTCTTTACAGTATAGTCGTAAGTAAAATCAACGTACAGCTCGTACGCGTCGTCAAGGCAGTAGTTTGAGGCGGGACCTTTGTCGGTATAGAGAATCAGCGCGTTGTCGGATGGCAGGCGGTTGATCCCGTCTATGTTTATGACGTTCGATCCGTACTGCATTGTAACCGTCGTATCTATACATCCGATGAGCGGCGTTCCGTCGGACGCGATGCCGAAGGAAGGCGCGTATCCGGAGTTTTCGGTCTCGACCGCGGTCTGCTGAGTCGTGATGATCTCTCCCGCGTGCATATTGAATCCGAGAGGGATATAGAGCTGTTTCTTTGACGTTGCGGTGCTGTAATTGTCGTATGAGACCGTGAACCAGTCGCCGTTAATACCGACGATCGGTATTTTGTCCGGATTTGAGCTGCTCCAGCGCTTCACCGTATTTGAAACGGTCGAGAGGGAATTGAGAGAGGAATAGCCCGTCGTAACGTGTACCGAAAGGTCGGACTGCTTCGGATCGAATTCGACCACGGTCATATCCTGAAGACCGTATACCGTGCCGGATCCCGTCGTATAGTGTGTCGAAGTAACGCCCGGGTATATCTCGGTCATTTCCTCTGACGTCTGACCTGTCACGGCGAAAGAGGCGAATGGCGCTGTTATCAGACCGAAGAGAAAAACTGCGGTGAGCAAAAGGGAAACGGATCTTTTCATTATCTTTCTCCTTAAAGATCATGGATCATTTCGCGGAAAACCTGATCTTGCCTTTCGGCATGACGAATTCTCCGCTCTCTGTGACTTCTTTATACCACTCTGAAGAAATGTTGAACCTGACGTCTTTTATCTCATTTGCGCCGAGTCTGACACGGCGCACGGCGGCAAGCGCGAACGAAGAACTGTGAAGAGCAGAGTCTCCTTTATCCGTATATACTGCTACCGGTACGTCGATATTTTCTTCCGATGCGTTTTCCACTCTCACCGATATCTCGGCGAGGCCGTCGCCTATCTTGATGATTTCCGGGCCGTAAACTGTATATTTATTCAAAGTCAAACCGTATCCAAACGGATAGAGAACAGTGCCGGGATCGGAGCGTCTTGCGCGGTGTTCCATTCCTCGCGCCTCGTCTCCGATGTCGATACATCCGCCGCAGAAGGTGATGACGATAACGTTGTCTGACGCTTCGAGAACTTCCCGCAGAAGACGCTTTTGAGTCGCGGGAAGTCCGACCGACAGGCGGTCTCCGCCCGATATTATCTCGTTGTTTACCTGGCTTTCTTCGCCTTCAAGCTCCGCGTCAAGTCCGAGACAGAGGACGGTAAGATCGGCGCGCGACGCTTCGGCGACACCCTCCGAGATCATATCTCCGAATCCGAAGATAGAGTTCTTATCCTCTCCGGTCATGAGGCATCCTTCGGAAAAGCGTACGGTTGAATTTTTGAAAACTCTCCTTATTCCTTCGAGTACCGTGACGTATTCCGACGGTCTTCCGTTGTAGTTTCCGACAAGCGCAGACCTTGAATCGGCGACCGGCCCGGTAACTGCTATTCTTTTATAATTTTGCTTAAACTCTGCATATTTATTCTCTAGCAAAACAAGGCATTTTTCCGCGGCGCGAAGATTGAGCGCTCTTGTTTTATCGGAATCGAGCTCATCCCACGCGACTCCGGAATACGGACGCTCGCTCTCAAATTCGCCGAGCGCGGCGCGTATCTCGAGCGTCTTCACCGCGGCGTCTTTTATCTCTTTCCTCGTGACGAGCCCGCGCTCGAGCGCTTCCTTCATACAGCCGCGGTAAACAAAACCGCAGTCGAACGCTATACCGTGATGAAGCGCCGCCGCGCTTTCCGCGCCGTCGGGCAGGGAAATACCGTGGCGACGCCGTTTCGCGCGACGCCGTGGCTCGCCTCGTTCCACCAGTTGTATCCGTTTATTGAAAGCCGTGCGACCGCTTCCGATTCGTAGCAGATCATTCCTGTCAGCTCGTCGTCGGTCATCCGGCCGGCGAGCGTTTCGGCTGTTTTCCTGAATTTTGAAAACTGCATTTTCGGTTTTACCCCGTATTGAATCATCTCGTCGATTTGATTTTATCACAATATCACATAACGGTCAAGGAAAAATTGCGCCGATTTCAATATTTTGAACAAAAAACTATTGCAATTATTTAATATATATGATAAAATGAATCTACGTAATATTTAAAAATTATTTATAAATATTTTTATTTTATGGAGGACTCAATGAAAAAGCTACTATCAATCTTCCTGCTGATCGCGATGATCGCATCCTGCGTAATTGCGGCAGTACCGAGTGCGGCAGTAACCAAAGGATATCGTTTGGGCGACGCAAACGACGACACGCTCATCTCCTTGAAGGACATAATCGTTCTCAAGAGATTCGTTGCGGGCTCGGCCTATGAAAAAGATATCTGTAAACTCGCCGCTGACGTCGACAAGGACAACGCTTGGACCGTCAACGACATAGCTCTCCTCAAAAACGCCGTTATGGGTGATTCGGAACCTCTTGAAGGCATCAACGCCACCAGAAAGCTTGTAGAGCTGAAACTCGGCGGCAAGAACATTTCGAGGTTTACTATAGTCCGCCCGAAGACGGCTCCGTCCGACGCGTTCCCCGACGTCAACAATTCGATGGTGTACGCGGCGAGCATTCTCAAGGATAAGCTCGCTACGGCGACCGGAATAACCCTCAACGTAGCCGGAACAAACGCTTCCGTCAGCACGTATAAAATCCTTTATAAGTATGACACGAGCAACTCAATGGGACTCGGCAAAGAAGGATTTGATTTCTCGTTCGATTCGGACGGAAACTTCGTTATAACCTGCGGCTCCATGAGAGGCTGTCTGTACGCTACGTACGAGTTCCTCGAAAAGTGGTGCGGTTACCGCTTCCTCACGCCTTACACGAACGGCGCGACTTCCGAGTACAGACTCAGCGTGGGCGCGATCAACGTGCCTTCCGATTTCCATGACCGTCAGACTCCCGGTTTTGAATACCGCGGCGTGACCGGCGGCGCTATCGTCAGCCAGACCTCCGGCGACAGATCGAAGGACAACTTCCTTCCTCTTCGCATAAACTCCGCGGAGGACGGCGGCGCGTACAGCGCGTATAAAGGCAACTACGTCGGCGATTACGGCGGAGCGGTCGGAACGTCATATCTGCACGCTCACTCGTTCGCATATTTTGCGGCGGGCTGGGGCAACTCCGCGTCGTCCATCGGCGGCGGTCAGCAGCAGTGTATGACGAGTTCGACCTTCAAGTCGCAAGCTCTCGAATATATGAAAAATATCGTAACGAAGAGAGACCAGATACCGGGTTATCAGTACACTCAGGTATCCTGCTCGCCTAACGACAACGGCAACTTCTGCCAGTGCTCGACCTGTAAATCGGTCTACAGCTCGGAGGGAAGTATGTCCGGCGCGCTGATACAGCTTTGCAACTACGTTGCGAGCGACAGCTTCTTCGCAACGCAGCATCCCGAACTCAGCGTCTTCACGTGCGCTTACGCGGGACTTAACAAACCCTGCAGAACAGCTCCCAGATCGAACGTTATAGTCTGCTACTGTCCCGTAGGATGCAACAACCACCATCTCGACAATACGACAGAAGCGGGCAACCCGCGTCTTTCCATCAGCACGAATACCGGCGTTTCGGCGGGCACGCCCGAGAAGAACAGCACGCACATGGCGTGGCTGCGCGGCTGGCTCAACCTTACGCCCAACGTTTACTGCTGGTACTATATCGTCAACTGGGTATACTATATGTCCCCCTCGCCGAACCTCTACAATTTCTATTATGATATCAAGTACTATCACGATCTCGGCGTAAAAGGACTCTACCTCGAAGGCAACAGAGATAAATGCGATAACTCGTTTGAGTATCTCAAGACCTATCTCCAGGCGAAGATGATGTGGAATCCCGATATGTCGTTCGAGCAGTACAACGCTTATATGAACGAATACCTCGAACTCGAGTACGGTCCCGGTTGGACGTATATCAAACAGTATATTGACCTCGTGGAGAATTCGCTCAAGTCGAGCTCCTGCTGGACCGACAACTTCGACTGGCCGTGGAATATGTACAACAAGTCCGCGTTCTCATCGAACTTTGAAACGGTAGTAAGTCTGTTTGACAGCGCATACGCCGCGGCGTCTTCGCAGGCGCAAAAAGACCGTGTGGAAATGACGAGAGTACACGCGTACTTCCTCGGCCTCTCCGCAACGTACGGCTCCGGCTCATCGAAGTATAATTCGCGTTATCAGTGGCTCTGGCAGTACCTCAACGACCGTCCCGCGTTCAGGATAATCTGTTCGTTTGACGAATCGTGGTCCGCTCACGGAACTAACTATCCGTCGAGCTACACCGACGTGCGCGATCCAATGACGTGGTACTTCTCCGGATACACCGGACAGAGATAATCCGCGTAAGATGAATGCTGTTTTGCGCCGCGGCGCGGCGCGGAACGTACAGGTTTTCAGCAAATATACATTTCCGGAGAAATAAATATGAAAAAACTGATCTCACTAATACTGGCGCTCCTCATCGCGTCCGCCGTCATCGTGTCGGCGGTCCCCGGAGGCGCCGTAACGCACGGTTATCAGACAGCCGACGCAAACGATGACGGCTCTGTCAATATGAAGGACGTTCTCCTTCTCAGACGTCTCATCGCGAACGTCGCGCAAGACCGTGATGTAAACGTCACCGCCGCGGACGTCGACGGCAACGGTACGATCTCGATGGTAGACGTGCTCAGGATATGCAGAATTATATGCGGCATCGACGACGTCACCGGTAATAACACCGACGGCAAGTATAAAGTCGACAGAATACTTATCGGCAATAACAATATAATGAGATACACGATAGTCTATCCCGCGTCCGCGGGCGGCGAGTGCTGTGTTGAATCAGCCGCGTACGCCGCGCAAGAACTGCAGGCCTACGTAAAGGAAGCGTGCGGGATAAGGCTCAACCTTACGAATAACGCCTCCTCCGTTTCCGGCCTTAAGATCGTATTCAAATTCGATACAGAGAACGAATACGACCTCGGCAAAGAGGGATTCGTTTTCGACGTTAGGGACAACGGAGACTTTGTCATCACCTGCGGTACTCTTCGCGGAGCGCTTTACGCCGCGTACGATTTCCTTCAGGATTTCATCGGATACCGCTTCCTCACGAGCAGTGAAAAGTATCTTTACAAGTCTGAAAAATGCGCAATACCGGCGGGATACTTCGAACGCCGCGTTCCGAGCGCGGAATACCGCTCGATCGGCGCGAACGGCCCCGGCTCGTATTTTGCTCAGCTTCACGACAACTCTTCCGACGGCGGCGCGTATAACGCCTCGAAGGATCAGTCGAAGATATACGGCGGCGCGGTAGGCACGACTTATCTGCACGCTCATTCGTTCGTTTACTATATGGCGGGGTTTGAAAACCGCAACGATCCGGAGCTCAATTCGGTCGCGGGAGGCGAACAGCCCTGTATGACGAGCGAGGCGAATTATGAAAAGATAATCGACTTTATGTATAAGCTCGTCGAGTGGAGAAGTGATCTCGGTCAGATCCCCGGCTTCCACTATACGCAGATATCGTGTTCCGCCAACGACAACGGAAACTTCTGCCAGTGCGTGAACTGCAAGGCGGTATACAGCGCCGAAAAAAGCGTTGCCGGCGCGCTTATCCGTCTTTGCAACAGAGTGACGGAAAAGTTCTGCGCGGACTATCCCGAGCTTGAAGTATATACCGCGGCTTACGCGGGAGCGCATATCCCGCCGAAGCTCACCCGTCCCGATCCGCGTCTCAACATCTGCTTCTGCAGCGTTGGATGCAACAACCACCTGCTCCGCAATACGGAAGAGTGTATAGCGAACGGAGGCAACCCGCGCCTTAACACACCTTTGGAGTACGGCGGTCAGCTCGTAAATCAGAACAACGAGTACTGGATGAATTTCTTAAAAGGATGGCTTGAGCTTACCGACAACGTGTGGTACTGGTACTATACCGACAACTGGGCATACTATATCAGTTCCGCCGCGAACCTCTACAATTTCTGCGACGATCTCAAGTACTTAACGGAGCTCGGCGTCAAGGGATTCTACCTTGAAGGCGACGCCGACAGGATAACGACGTCGTTCGAGCTTCTCAGAATTTATCTTATGACTAAGATCATGTGGAATCCCGAAATGACGGAAGAAGAGTACGTCGACCATATGAATGAATTCCTTTCGATCTATTACGGACCGGGTTGGACGTATATCAAGGAATACATTGAAATGGAAAACCGTTCGGGTGATCTGCTCGGATGCTGGACGAACAACTATGACTATCCGTGGGATACCAGAGATAAATCAGACTACGCGGAAAACTACGAGCACATGATCGAACTGTTCGACGCCGCTTACGCCGCAGCTGATAACGGCACTCAGAGGAACAGGATCGAACAGTGCAGCGTACACATGAACTTCCTCGGACTTTCCGCAACCTATCAGGACTGCTGGGTAAACGGAAGCGCCGAACAAAAGGCGACGTTCAAGACGCGTTATGAATGGCTCTGGAACTACTATAACAGCCACCCGACGACTCTGACGATGAACACCACGTTCGTGGCGAATGAATCCGGCGTCGGAGGAATGTGGTGCTTCCCGCAGAACGCCGCGACTCCGTGCGACCCGATGAACTGGCTTCTCGAATCGGAAGGCGGATTCACCGGAAAGAGATAAATAATTTACCGTGCGGCGCAATCAAGTGCATTGCGCCGCATGGACCGTTTTGCAATATGAGCAACGCGCCGGCGGCGCGCGGAAGACTTCCGCCGCTAATCAGAACAACGGAGAGCGTATGAAAAGATCATTGTCCCTTGTCCTTCTTATCGCCGTACTCGCAAGCGTCGCCCTCGCGTCGTTTCCCTCGGTAGCCGTGACTCACGGATATCTCTCGGGAGATGCGAACGACGACGGGAATATCGACATGAAGGACGTACTCACTATCAGGCGTTATATCGCCCTTGTTGACAGCGACAGAGACATATCTTTTTTATCGGCTGACATTGACCGCGACGAGCATATCACGATGAGAGACACGCTGAGACTTCAGCGAACGATCGCGGGCGATCTGGTTCCCGAAGGAAACAATACGGACGGGCTTTATAAAGTCGGTATCATAAATATCGGCTCCCGCAATATTTCAAGGTATACGATAGTTTATCCCGAACGCGTCGACGACGCCTCGATCTATCTTCCTTCCGCGGCCTTTGCGGCGACGGAACTGCAAAAATATATTGAAGAAGCCTGCGGGATAAAACTCAATATCGCGTACGACAGCGCGGAGCTTGACGGCTACAAAATAAAGTATACATACGATTACGACGGCAAACTCGGACTTGACAAGGAAGGCTACGCCTTTGACGTGCGGGACGACGGAGATCTTGTCATAACCTGCGGGACTATGCGCGGCGCGATATATGCGACGTACGGACTTCTCGAAGATTTTATAGGATACCGTTTCCTGACCGGAAATATAACATATCTTTACAACAACGAAAAAATTGACATCCCGTGCGGGTATTATGACTGCCAGACTCCGACCGTGCTTTATCGTTCGGCGGGAGGAGGCTCAAATTATCTCGCGCTTCGCATCAACGCGTCGGACGGCGGCGCGTCCGCATCCTCAAAAGGCGAGGACGCCTACAAGTACGGCGGCGCCGTGGGCACGACGTACCTTCACGCCCATTCCTTCGTTTATTATATGGCGGGATGGGAGAACAGAGAAGACCCGACGCTCAATTCGATCGGGGACGGAAAACAGCCCTGCATGACGGACGAGGCTACATACGATAAGATCCTCGACTTCATGCGCAAATTCATTGAATTCAGAAAAGACGCCGTCGGTCAGGTGCCGGGATATCACTTCACGCAGGTGTCGTGTTCCGCCAACGACAACGGAAACTACTGCACTTGCGAGAACTGCAAGGCGGTATACTATGCCGAGGGAAGCATCGCCGGCGCCCTGATACGCCTTTGTAACCGCGTGGCGGACGAGTTCCTTGCAGATTATCCGATGCTCGATCTTTACACCTGCGCGTACGCGGGGACCAATATCCCGCCGAAACTCACGGCTCCGGACCCGAGGATATGCGTCTGTTTCTGCAACGTCGGATGCAACAATCACCTGCTCCGTCATCCGGAGGACTGCGACGCGGCGGGAGGGAACGACCGTCTCAAACTTATGCCGGAGAACGAATACGGAGAGGCGAACATCGAAAGCAAAAACGGCCCTTATATGAAGTGGCTGCAGGGTTGGCTTGAGATGACGGATAACGTCTGGTTCTGGTATTACGTATCAAACTGGATATATTACATATCTCCAGCGGCAAACCTTTTCAACTTTTACGACGATATCAAGTACATGAGTGAGCTCGGCGTCAAAGGATATTACCTTGAAGTCAGAGGCGACAGCGTAAGCTATAACTTCGAGACGCTGCGCAAATATCTCATGGATAAAATGATGTGGCACCCGGAGATGACCGAGGAAGAGTACAACGATCTTATGGACGAGTTCCTCTTCATTTACTACGGCGACGGCTGGGAGAGCATCAAAGAATACATTTATATGTCCGATACCGCCGGCGAACTTGCCGGATGCTGGACCAACAATTTCGACTACCCCTGGGACGTTTACAGCAAGGACTATTTCAGGGATCACTATCATGAAATGACGCCGCTCTTCGACTCGGCATACGATTCGGCAGAGAGCGACGAACAAAGAAAGCGCGTCAAGCTCGCATCTCTCTCGATGGATTTCCTCGGGCTTTCCGCAACTTACGGGAGGGACTTTGTAAACGGAGACGACGAGGCAAGGACAGCTTATCTCGCCCGTTACAGAGAGCTTTGGAATTACTATAACGAGCACCGCGAGATAAGACCGTTCAGTTCGGGATGGTTCGGAAACTTTCCGTCGTCACCGAACGACCCGGTCGACACGATGACGTGGCTTTATGAATCCGGGACATTTACCGGAACGAGAAAATAAACCACCGCAAAAGATTTTTTGGAGGCAACGTGAAAAAAACCGCCGCACTTATCGTATTGTTATCACTTATCGTATCGAGCTTTATATTCGCCGTTCCGGGAAAGAGCGTGACTCACGGATACACGGCGGGAGACGCTAACGACGACGGCGTCATAAATATCAGCGACGTACTTCTCGTCAAGCGTTATATTGCCGCTGTCGCGCGCGACCGCGACGTCGATATTCCGGCGGCAGACGCAAACGGGGATGCTTTCGTCGATATGAGAGACGTTCTGACCCTCATTCGCGTTATCACCGGCGTTGAAGACGCTCAAGAGAATAATACGGACGGGCTGTACCGCGTGGGAGAGATAAAGATCTCCGGCAAGAACATATCAAGATATACGATAGTTTATCCCGGGGATATCGATCTTGCGACTGTATATTCTCCCGCTATGGATTACGCGATAAGGGAACTGCGCTCCTATATTGAAGACGCCTGCGGGATAAAGCTCAATATTGCAAGCGAAGGCGATACGATCGACAGCTACCGCATCAGATATACTTACGACTTCAATAACGAATACGATATCGGCAAAGAAGGCTTCGTTTTCAGAGCAAGGGACGACGGAGACTTTGACATTATCTGCGGAACACAGCGCGGAGCGCTTTACGCGACGTACACGTTCCTTGAGGAACTGATAGGGTACCGTTTCCTCACGGGAGACGTAGAGTACCTTTATAAAGCCGATACGGTCTCGATCCCCGCGGGATACTACGACAGACAAGTCCCCGGATTTGAGTACCGCGGAGTACAGCAGTCGGGTATTTCCGACGACTGGGTAAAACTGAAGATCAACGCTCTCGACGGAGGCGCGAGAGCTAACAACTGGGACGGCGGCGGACTCGGAACTCTCTATATCCACGCCCACTCTTTCGCATATCAGATGGCGGGGTATGACAGAGCGTACGACCCGTATATGAACGATTTCACAAATGAGTTTCATACGTCGCAGCCGTGTATGACGAGCGACGACACGTACGCTAAGATACTCGACTTCAACTACCGTCTTATCGAGGAACGCGAGAGCGGCGGACAGCGCTACGGATATCACTACACGCAAGTCTCCTGCGCGTCGAACGACAACACGAACTACTGCGTCTGCGAGAAGTGCAAGACGGTGTATGAGCTTGAAGGATCTGTCGCGGGATGTATGATGCGTCTTGCGAACCGCGTTGCGGAGAAGATGTGCGCCGATTTCCCGGAACTCGATATTTACACGATCGCGTACGCCGGGGGCAATATACCTCCGAAGTATACGAGACCTCACGAAAAAGTCTGCGTCTGCTTCTGTACGACGGGATGCAACAACCACTTGCTCCGCGATACTTCCGAGTGCGACGAGGCGGGCGGCAACCCGAGAATGACGGCGCCTATATATTACGGCGGCCCCGTCGAGCCGTACAACAACACGAAGGACATGGCTTACATGGACGCGTGGCTCGAGCTGACCGACAACATCTATTTCTGGTATTACGGCGCGAACTACAACTACTTCGTATCTCCCGCGCCGAATCTGTTCAGTTTCTACGACGACATAAAGTATCTCGCGGAGCGCGGCATGATCGGTATTTACGCCGAGGGCTCGAGCGATCCGGTAAGATACAGCTTTGAGTATCTTCGCTCATATCTGTGCTCTAAGATCATATGGGATCCTTATATGACGGAAGAGGAATACGAGCGTCACATGGACGAGTTCCTTATGATCTACTACGGCGACGGATGGCGTGAGATAAAAGAGTACATTTATATGTCAAACCGCGCGTCCGACATCAACGGATGCTGGACGAACAACCACGACGCCCCGTGGGACGTATACAGTGAAGAGTATTTCAAGGACAACTATTCCGAGATGGCGTCCCTCTTGGATACGGCGCTTGCAAAAGCCGAAAGCCCGAAGCAGAAAGCGCGCGTCGAGATGACGAGCGTACACGCTCATTTTCTCGGACTTTCAGCAACGTACGACTCGTCGTACGTGAACGGCACGCCGGAGGAGAGGGCGGCGTATGTGTCGCGCTACGAGTGGCTTTGGAATTACTATAAAGACAACGCCGCTTCAAGCTCAAACCCGGAAGGGATAAAAGCGACCGTGTTCGGAAGCGGTATCGCCAACTTCGACAACTTCCCGGCGGACGACGGCGACCCGGTATCCCCGATGTCCTGGATATTCAAGGACGGATTCGACGGACATTCTGGCGGGTGGAGATTCCCGTTCGGTTGATAACGATAATTAATAAGCATGCATATAACAGCATTTTTCCGGAGGGCAAAATCATGAAAAAACTTATCTGCTTGCTCCTTGCGCTTCTCACCGCGCTTTCCGCGTACGCAGTGTCGTCTTTTGCCGCGACGTCGGACGGACGTCACGGTTATCAGGCGTGCGACGCGGATGACGACGATCGCGTCAATATGAAGGACGTTCTTCTCGTCAGGCGTTATATTGCCGGCGTCGCGCGGGACCGCGATATCGACCTTCTTGCGGCGGACGCTAACGGCGACACCTACGTCAATATGAGCGACGTGCTCGTTATCAAGAGGGTGATAATCGGTATAGCGGAGCCGACCGCGAACAATTCCGATTCAAAGTACAAGGTCGACAAGATAACCATAGGCGGAAAGAACGTGTCAAGGTTCAATATCCTTATACCGCGAAACGCGGACAGCTGTATGAGCTACAGCTCCGACAAGCTGAAAAGCTATATCAAGAAGGCGTGCGGTATCACTCTGAACGTTGTAAACAGCAAGACGAACGTAGACAGTTATTTCATTGAATACAGGCTTGACCCGGACAACGAATATGAACTCGGCTGCGAGGGATATAACATTCAGGTCGAAAACGACGGCGACATGGTGATAACCTGCGGCTCAAAGCGCGGATGTATGTACGCGACTTTCTACCTCCTTGAGAAAGAGCTCGGCTACCGCTTCCTCACCGAAGGGATCGAGTATCTCTATGCGAGCGACGGCGTCGAGATCCCGGCGGGCTACAACGAGACGGAAGTTCCGACGTTCAGCTATCGCGGACTCAACCAGGTCGGTCCTTCGACCTCTAACTTTATGACCCTTCGTCTTAACGCGGTAGACGCGACGGGCTCGGGCGCCGCAACGAACGCAAGATACGGCGGCGGCGTCGGAAACCTCTATATCCACGGACACAGCTACGCTTATCAGATGGCGGGCTGGGAATATGCTTACAACAATTCCGCGATAGATACGATGGGACTTTTCAACAAACAGCCGTGCCTTACTTCCGACGAAACGTTTGAAAAGATCATGG
>JAFXNX010000258.1 GCA_017529175.1 Clostridia bacterium | reverse complement strand
CTATGAAAAGGAGGATAAACAGTATGAAAGGAATCAGCATTGAAATATACCATTTCATATATTGTATAGATAGGTCTACTTGATGTACAGCGCGCAGAACTGAGCGGAAGATCCGGTATAGAGCCCGCGGTCCTTGAGGAGGCAGGCGAGCACGCCTCTGACACCTAACGACATCATTGTATAGTAATCGAGATCGTTCTCCATATACGGGTTTGCATACTTTGTGACCGTCTGTTTTGCATCCGAGACCAGCTTTTCCATCTTAGTATACAAAGCTTTGTAATCATCAGATACGACGATATCGTCGATATAACGACGGGATTTACTGTCAAGCACTATCGCATGAACGACAGGATGCCCGTCCTCTCTTATGCAGAAACCCTTGTCGATCAGATATCCGAGATTCTTTCTGTCCCCGATCGTGAAGGTGTCCTCAGAGACCCCTTCTGCGACCATTGTCATAGTGGCGATAGCGTTCCTGTCTTCCGGACAGCCGCCGGGGGCGTCGTAAAGATCGTCCTTGAATCGCTCATCGTGCCAGCACGCCTGGTATCCGTTCCAGTTTTCCGGGCAGTTGTTGTTGAACGGGAAATTGGGAAGGCGACGCGTCGCTCCCTCTTCAAAACCGATAAAGCCCCATTCCTCGCCGTTTTCTCTCTTGAGTAGAGCGATCCCCGGTCTGAACATTGACATTTGAAGCTGATCAAGTATCCTGAGGGCGAAGTAGACGCAAGCGTCGTCCTCGCTTATCGTGTGGAGATCGGCGCCGAGCTCCTTCGCTTTGATATAAGCCCTCTTTGCGAGCTCCCATATCGCCTCATAATTCTCTTCCGCATAAGTGCAGGAAAGCTCGTTGATCTCGTTCTGACACTCGACCGGCGAGATGAAAAAGTTTGTAATGTATCTGCCGTCGGGAAGTTGTTTCAGAAGAGTGGCACCTTTCAGTACGTCTATAGCTTCCTCCATATAAGGAAGAGCGACGCCGAGCGCGACGGAGAGTTCTTCCGCGGTTGAGGGGTTATTGTGTGCTTCTGCAACTATATTTGTGTCGAGTTTCTTTACTATGCGGCTCCACGGATTATTTTCCGTGATCATACCGGAAGCGCAAAAATAGAGCGATTCCGGATCGTAGCTTCTTTTTCCGAATTCTCTTGCCATATTTAAACCTTCTTTCAGTATTTTTCTGGCGCGGTATAGCTTTGTTTTTACCGTGCCTTCGGGTATTGAAAGGGCTTTCGATATCTCGGATATCCTCTTCTGCTTTATATAATACGCAACGACGATCTTTCGGTATTCGGAAGAAATGAAAGCGAGCTCTCGCCTGAGAAGATGTACGTCCTCTTTATGCGTTATCTCGTCGTCAATACCGTCTTCCGACGGGACGTCGTATTCCGAAACGTCGTCCGCGAGCGTCGACGCGCGTTTTGCGGCGCGGCATTTTGCCCACCTTGCATATCTGTTTTTTGCCGTCTGCCATACCCACGCGGGAAAGTTGTCTATCTCGCGCGTCTCTATCCCCGATAAGACGCAAAGTGAAATATCGGATGCGAGATCTTCGGCTTCGTGCACGTCGCCGGTCTTTTTCAGGCAGAAATAGAAGAGCTTTTCGAGATATTCCGAAACGTAAACGTTTCTCATGTTCAAACGGTCGACTTCGTTTGACATTTTCGTCCCCCCTTTCACTCATATAGTGCCGAAATACCGACGTCGGTTTTACTATTTTATCATTTTTTTCAGAAAAATTCTACGGAAAAAATTAACATGACTATCAGATCGCGGTGTGGGACTCATATTCCGTGCATTTTATCGATCAAAAATTTCATCGATCAAACGTTGATTTTTGATCGATGAAGTGATACGTTCGAACGTGTACGCGACGGCAAGTTCTGGGCGTATAGGTTGATGACCTGTAGGGGTAATAATTCGCGCTTTGCGTGAGCTGAATTGCACTTCGTGCAGCTAAATTGCTCCTTGCGCAGTTAAATTCGCGCGATTTGTGCGAGTTGCATTTATTCGGGTTTCCAAAGGGATATTTCCCTTTGGCGGAGCGCGAGGCGGAGCCCGCATATTTTTTGCGTTTTCCTCTTGTTTTTTTCTATAATATAGAGTAAAATATAATAGATTAATATTTTTTGGCAGAGGTCAAAATATGAAATATACGTTTAAAGGCGGTATCCATCCCGGCGGACACAAGAATACCGCGAAATGTCCCATAGAGCTCTTCTCGAACCCGCCGAAGGTGTCGATACCGATGAGCCAGCATATCGGCGCGCCTTGCGAATGTCTTGTCAAAAAAGGCGACGCGGTGCTTGCGGGTCAGAAGATAGGAGCTGTGCCGGAGGGCGCGCTCGGCGCTCCCGTACATTCTTCGGTATCGGGCGTTGTTGAGAAGATAGAGACTCTTCCCGATCTCAGAGGAAATCAGATAAAGCACGTCGTAATCGCAAACGACTTCAAGAATACGGTCGACCCTTCGGTCAAGCCGTTCACTAAGAAACTGTCCGACGCGACTCCTGAAGAAATAATTGAGGTCGTAAAAGAAGCGGGCATCGTCGGAATGGGCGGCGCGGGATTTCCCGCTCACGCAAAGATATCGTCAGCCGTCGGCAAAGCGACGACGATAATCGTCAACTGCGTCGAGTGCGAGCCGTTCCTTACTTGCAACTACCGGCTCATGATAGAGCGCCCGACGGAGATCATAAACGGCGCGAAGATCGTAATGCGCGCGCTCGGTATCTCGAAGGTCATCATCGCGATAGAGGACAACAAACCGCTCGCGATAAAGAAGCTCGAACAGCTGACTTCCG
>JAFXNX010000257.1 GCA_017529175.1 Clostridia bacterium | reverse complement strand
GTCGATATATCCGGTTGAATGGAGCCATACGACAAGCCCGTCCTCGCTGTAAGGATATCTGCTCTCTCCGCGCTCGCGATCGAGACACAGCACCTTATCGCCGTCCATAAAGCAGGCGTTTCCGGGGAGCTCTCCGGCTCTTATCTCGGCTTCTTTTATCTTTGAAAGAAGATCTTCAATGAATTCTCTCGTCATAGATCAATCCTCCGCGTAAAATACTTCAAACCACCCGTCCGATCCCGCGGGATATACGAACGCGTTATAAAGATCAACTGTTTTCTTTTCAGCCCCGTCCATGATATGATTAAGACCGCCGTCCCACGTGCAGTAAAGCTCGGCTATCTCGCACATATACGTATAAGTCTTGGCGCTTCTCTCATAGAGACTGTCTCCGGGTATCGTCAGATCGTATCCGTCGCCGCTTGATCCGTGATGATGCTCCTCTTCTTCAAGCACCTGAAGCTTCTCGGCAAGATAAACGTATTTTTCTATCGGCTCAAGACCTGTCGGCATCTCCGACACGACGTCCGTCATCTTTTTACGGTATTCATCCATCTTTTCGGAGAGTACGTCGCCAGAAACGTTTTCCTCGTAATCCGCCCACGCATAGTAATACCTGCCCGTGACGGAGTATCCCACGATCTTCGGGATAAAGCACCACGACCATACCGGATTGTCCTTCATGAACGCTTCCATCGCCGCAGGCGCGTCGGGAGATTCGAAATCTATCGTCTCAAACGACTTGATCTTCTCCTCGATCATATCGTAATACTCTTTCTGATTGTCGCTCAGAGATGAATACGCCTCGCGGGAATAACCGAGTACGGCTCCGCCGTAAGCAAGCTTTGAATAACTCTGCCCCGTTTTATACCCGTCGCCGTCCGGTTTGATCTCGAAATAAACGTCCGTTGCGGGCGAATAAAACGCTCTCGAACAGTCGTAACTCACCGCGATATAAGCCTTGACCTCGTCCGCTGCCGACGCAAAATACAGCTTGCAGATCGTCATATCGACAAGCTCGTCTCTTGCAAAGGATACAGTCGCGCCGCCTTCAATTAAGGACGCTGCAAAAGCAGACGCCGCCTCCGCGCACTGATCAAACGCTTCCTCGCTTACGAGTTTGCCGTCCTGCCAGTAATAGTTCATTTCCTCATAAGCGCCGTGCTCGCCTTTGACGCCGGTCAGATAACCGTCGCAAACTTCGAGGTCGCCTATCTGCATCAGATCGGGATCGTAGGTATACATCCCGGTATCGTTGTTCCACAGATAAGTGTAATAGAACTGATGGTCGTCGAGCCGTCTGAACGGGATCGCGAGGTCGCGTGATCCGTCGAAGTTCATATCGTCCGTGCGTATCGCCTGCTTTGAATATTCGATATCGTCGAATCCGCGGGTCACGAAGCTCTGTATCGACGTCTCGGTATCCGCTTCGTCAAATATGTAGATAAATCCGGTATCTACTCCTATATAAATACCGTCCGTCCCGTCGTTTATTTTGATAGGACCGTATTTCTCGCCGTAGTAACTCACCTCGTCCGGCGTCTTCGCTTCTTCCTCTCCGCATCCTGCGAAAAACGGAACAAGAGACAAAGCAAGCAATATGCAGATAAGTTTTTTCATCGTTTATCCTTTCTGATGCGGCAAATCCCGCATCAGTTTCACTTTTTGCACTTTCTGTATTCTTCGAGCCGGCGCGAGAGAAGCTCGTACCGCTCTTTCTTTTCCGACTTTTTGAAATGCACCTCGCGAAACTG
>JAFXNX010000256.1 GCA_017529175.1 Clostridia bacterium | reverse complement strand
CCCGTCGTTCACGCGATAGTGCTTGACAGCAAGTCCAGCTGTTACATTGACGACATAGTAGTGTCGGATGAATACAAAGCTCTGTTGGCGAAGATGGAAAAGCTCGTCGACTCGACGAAAGAGGTTATCACAAGATATTCAAATCCGTATATCAAGGACGATCTCGATTACTATACAATGATGTCGATAGGTGTCAGAGGCGTGCTCGCCTGCCTCCTTAAAGATCGCGGGCTCTACACCGGTTCTTCCGCTCAGTTCTGCACGCTGTATATCAAGTGATCATACGAACAGTATCGGCTCAAAGACGCAATATGAAAGACATAATTATGATACTGGCTGTTCTTTTAGTGTTCTTGCTCATCATCATCGTTTTGATCGCATTATTCAGCGGGAACATTGAAGAGTATGAAGGTCACAAAATGATAGAGGATCGCAAAGACAACGGAACATACAATAATCACAGCGTCGTTTGCACAACGGACAGCGCACATTTCACCCATATACTTCAATAAAACGAGATCGGCGGGTACCTCGAAAGAGATACCCGCCGAATTTACAATCATGAAGTTCAAAACACGGTTGAATCATCTCGTTTAACCGGTTATTGCTTTCC
The DNA here is from genome assembly GCA_017529175.1 of Clostridia bacterium. The sequence continues at coordinate 3,962 of JAFXNX010000256.1, read as the reverse complement.
CCGAACACATAGTCTATAATAATATCAGAACGGAAAGGCGCCTCTTCGTTTTAATTCAAAAACAAAAAGAGAGGATCATACAATGAATATGAAGATCGGAAATAAGATAAAAGAACTACGTAAGAAACGCGGTGTAACTCAGGAACAGCTTGCAAACAGCATCGGCGTTTCGTTTCAGGCGGTGAGCAAATGGGAGACCGGTATCACGCTTCCCGACATAGCGCTCGCCCCGGTACTTGCAACGTATTTCGGGGTGTCTATGGATGAGCTGTTTGATTATGACGTTCAGAAGATAGCCGAAGAAGCCCTCGCTATCGCAAAGGAAACGTGGCCGCTGCGTGAAACCGATCCCGAAAAAGGAAAAAAGATCATTTATGAAGGGCTCGAAAAATACCCGGAAAACGATATCCTTCTTGAAAATCTTTTGTACCTCGAGAATTATAACGAGAATCCGGATAAGACGATCGAGATCGCTTTGAGAACGGTCGACGCGACAGGCGACAATTCGATCAAATACGATGCTCTTCGCTTCCTTGCATACGCTTATAAAGCGAAAGGCGATCTTGACAGCGCAAAGACTGCACTTGAGCAGATCCCTGAGCTTTACTTCTCGCGTCTTTCGGAAATGGCGTACGTCCTGACCGGAGAAGAAAAGAGAGCCGCCGCGGAAAAGCAGATAAGCGTTTCTCTTGAAAATCTCTGTGAAATGCTGACAAGAAGAGCGGAAGATATGGCGGAAAAAGGTCTCGAGAGCGACGCCGTAAAAGAATATGAAAAAGCGCTTAAATTGCTCGATCTTTTTGAAAAAACGGCGGGAGACTGGACTTCTTACAGAGATTTTTTCAACGCGAAAACCAAAGAATGATATTATGGCCGCCTGCAAAGGCGGTCATATCGCTTGTAGGGCATTGAACAATTAATTCGTATATGGTATAATGATTACGAAAAAATGACAGAGATATGGAGAATCAAATGAACAAATAAAGTTTTTGGATTACTATTATTTTTTCCAACCTTTTTTCGGTTTTTGCATCTATATTGGTGAAAGCTTTCAAAAATCAAAGAGGAAGAACAGATGACGACACATGACGCCGAAAGGATAATATCCGAATACTTAAAACCGATTTTTGGCTTTGCGCTCAAGCGGTGCCGCAACTCATACGACGCGGAAGATCTGTCTCAGGAGATCATCCTTAAATCGTATTTGACGTTGATCGCGCGGGATGATATCGAAGACGTGTCAAAGTATATCTGGACCGTCGCGCATAATGCGCTCGCAATGTATTACCGCGACAGGGCAAAGAACGGAGTCGGCGTATCGCTGGAGGAGATCTCCGACGTAATAGCGGACCCTGAAGAATTGTTTGATGACGAAGATAAAGAGGACTCTCTGAGGCGCCTGCAGAGCGAGATAGCATATCTGTCGAAAACGCAACGCCGCATAATAATCGATTATTACTTCGAAAACAAAAAACAATCCGAGATCGCGTCACAGCTCGGAATACCTCTCGGGACCGTCAAATGGCATCTGTTCGAAGCAAAACAAGAACTGAAAAGAGGTATTGACAAGATGAGATATTCAAGTGAACTCAAATTCAACCCGATAAAGTTTGATACGGTCGGCTTTTGCGGCAGTTCCGGCACGAAATCCACCGAAGACTTTTTCCCTTCCGCGGTATCGCAGAATATATGCTATGACGTTCGTAACGAAGCAAAAAGCGTTGAGAGAATTGCGGACGATCTCGGAGTTTCTCCCGTATACGTTGAAAGCGAAGCCGAACGCCTTGAAAAGTACGGACTTCTTAAGCTTCAGAAGGATAAGTACATCGTCAATTTCATCATCGACGAGCCGACGGAGTATCTTCTGATCCTTCAGGACAAGACGTATAAAAAGGCGGCGGCGATCTTTGCAAACGAACTGTATGACGAGCTGACTTCGAGCGGAATCATAGACGACCCCGATATCGTCTGCAATCAGGCGGACGGCGCGATAGACCTTAAGTCGTCATCCCGAGCAGACAAAAACTTTATCCTGTGGACTCTTATCCCTTTTATCTCGGCATGGTCGGGAGAAGATCAGATGGACGAGAGGATAAAGTTTGAAAAAGTCGCAACGATACGCCCCGACGGAGGATTCAATATCATTCACGCGACTGTCGTTCCCGAGGATATCAAGCTTCCTTCGGATTACGTTTATATGAAAAACTGGTGCGGCCCGATGTGGAGCGAATACGGCGGCAAAGTGCTCTGGCAGATAGACAGTGAGTGGTCGGATCGCGGAGCCGATAACGGAACTACGTACTTTGAAAAGTCAAAGCGTGTCCTCGCCCTATTAAAGAATGAAGAGGAGTGCGGCGTTCTTTCCAAAGAAGATTACGCGTTCCTTGCCGAATGCGGTTTCATTAAAACGGGCGGTGACTATGACGGCGACTTCAAAGTATCGTGGCAGACGGTCTCCCTTGCAAATAAAGAAATACAGGACAGACTTATCGCCGTCGGCGACAGGATCAAAGAACGTCACAAGGCGGAATTCGACGAACTGAAAGCAGAGTATATAAAAGCCTCGCTCGATTCCGTTCCGGAACACCTCCGCGAGGTCAGAGAGTTTGAGCTTCAGTATGTTTTCAATTCCGACGGCTGGTTCCTGCTTCACTGTATTAAAACGCTGCTCGGCAACGGAAAACTGACAGTTCCTACCGAAGGTCAAAGAAAAGCGTTGACTACTTTGATCTTCCCCAGATAAACAAAGGAAAATCGGCGGGTACCTCAAAGAGATACCCGCCACTATTATTTGACACTAATTATTTGAGCGCTTCAAGCTTTTCGCGGCACGCAATGAAACGCGGATCGGTGACTACAGGGTTTCCTTCGAGGTCTGCGCATTCGTCGTAGAGCGCCAGGAGATCAAGCGAATAATCCTCCTCTCGATCGAAGATCTCCATTCCGGTCTTTATTACAGAACGATCGAAATATTTTCCATCGCCCGTGTTGTTCTTTACGCTTCTGTAATGCTTTTCGCATAACTCCGTGAGCTTTTCCGCGCAGTTTATCACGTCGTCGAAGTCTCCGTCCCGGAGATACTGCTTTCCGAGATGTATCCACGCAAATCTGAGGCGGTCGAGGCGCGACTCTTCGTCCATGAACCCTTCAAGAGACTCGAAGATATCGATCTCTTTCTTTATGATCTCCTTTGCTTCCTCTCTTTTTTCGGCGCCGCACACGGAATATGCGTTTGCAAGATGCCAGAATGCGGACTGAAGATCCCATACGGAATGAGAAAACTTCTTCTTTGCTGCGTCTATGTGTCCTGCTCTGTCGTTACGAACTATAGCGGAAGACACAATGGTATCGTACTCTTCCTTCGGCGGAAGTCCTTCAAACTCGGCTTCCGCCTCCTCGTCGTTACCCATGATGTAATGGCATATTATCAGCTCTTTCTTCGCCTCGGCTTTTCTCCAAAGATCCGTGTCGTAGTCGATGATCGACCTTGCAATTTTCTTTATATCGCGGTACAGGTGGCTGATATTGCATCCGTCCGGCGCCTTGATATGATCGTGGACGGTGAGTCGGAGGATACGGCGTCCGCGTCTTACACACTCGATAGCTACGAGATAGTTCATCGGGTATCTTTTCAAAATACCCTTGAACGTGGTGAACATATCATAATACTGCTCCGGATCGTATCTCGATATCTTTTTGTTGCCCCATTTTTCGCGGAACGCGCCGAGCACCTCGTCGATATAGCCCTGCTCGTCGCCGTCGACGCCGAGTATCGCGTCTGCGGAAACGCCGAGGATATGAGCGAGGGGAACTATCTGAATGATGTCGGGCATACCCGTGTCGCATTCCCATTTGGATACCGTCTGAACCGATACGCCGAGCTTTCCTGCGAGCTCTGCCTGCGTGATGTCGCTGTTCGTTCTGAAGGTTTTAATTCTCTGACCTACTGTTGTCATATTGCT
>JAFXNX010000255.1 GCA_017529175.1 Clostridia bacterium | reverse complement strand
CTTGTGGACGACTCCGTTTACGGAGACGTAGCAGAGACCGGGTTCCTGCATCTCGACGGCAGTAGTCTCGGTCTTTGCCGCGCCGTTTCCATCAGCCGTTTCGGCGTCGGTCTCTTCCGATTGTTTTTTCGTGTTCTTCGGAAGAGTAACTTTGAAAATGTAATATTCGGTGCCGTCGTCCTCCGCGACGATAAGCCCGGTACGCTCGATCTTGATGAGCGTCTCGTCATAGTCGGGGAAGGAGTGACTCAGCAGATCGTACGCCTGATCCTCGGAATATCTCACCGGAGTTTTGTCGGTATTTTCGGGCAAGGACTCGGAAAAGCCCGTCTCGTATCCGTTGTTCTCGGGACGCGCGGAAGTGTCTTCCGTCTTATCCGCGGGCGCGTCGGACACTTTTCTTATCAGCGCGCAGGAAGCAAGGGATGCGAGCATTACGAGCGCGAGCGTGAGAGTTAAAGTTCTTTTGACCCAAGATTTCATTTTTTATCTCCTGTCATATATATTATTTTCATTATCGGCTTAATTATCAAATCCCATTTTCAGTTTCATCAGACCGGACTGTTCGGAAAGGGTCTCGACGTTCATCAGGATAAGAGCGCGGTCTATCCCCTCTTCTTCGCAAAGTTCGATGACAGAGCCGTTGTAGTACCGCAGGTCGATTATAACGAGGTCGAAGTCTCTTGCAAAGAACGGAGCGAGGGAATGGAAGAAGCTGTCCTTGACGATAAGGAGCTTTTCCCGCTCTTCCGACTTCGAGGTCACGTCGATACGCGTGGCGTTGCCGCCGAGGAACGCGGAATACTTGTCCTTTTCCTCGAGATATTTCGTGTCGTACAGTCCGTCGAACGCCTCGTCCTGCCTGTCGGTCACGAGGTCTGCGTCCGCGTCATATCTGAAAAACTCGATATAGTCCGGCTTTATCCATTTCGCGCCGCACGCGGACCAGGTCGTCCCATAGAAGGACGCCGAGGCGGTCTCTCTTTCAAATTCTTCGAGCGAATGGGCCTTTGCGCCGAGCGCGGGGCAGAGCTCGCAATAAGCGTAGTACGCGCCGAGCGACGTCCAGTGATGGTCCGTTTTGTAGTAGACGTACTCGCCCGCGTCGAAACGCTCTTTAAGGGCGGGCGCAAGGTCGGTATATCCGACGTTCTCTGACTTGAAGACGTCGTTTATGAGTTTTCTCGTTTTGTCGGACGAGCCGCCGCCGTAATAAGACGGCGTGACGGACGACGCGACGTCGACGGTCCTGCCCGCGACCGCCACAGTCGCGGCGACGCCTCTTGACGACGCTCCCTTTACGAACTCGCAGATATAAGCGGCGTTCTTCGCAAGCGTTTCTTCGTCGACGCTGTCGAATCTTTTGACAAGATAACCGTCGTCACCGAAGATTATACCGTTGTTGCCGCCTTTGAGAAGAAGTCTTTCAGACGCTGCTTTAAGTCCGACAAAGAAGCCGCGCGCCGGGAACTGATCCGCCATATAGTCGGCGAAATCTTTTGTGTATGTCCCGTCGGCGAGCGATTTTACGGTAAGGGTGGGAGCGGAGGCGAGGTCGCGGTTTTCCTCGACCGATATCTCCTTGTCCGGCAATATCCAGAAGAGGGCTGCGAAAATATAGATGAACGCGAAGAACGCGGCGATCATCGCAATATTTTGCGCTTTGAATTTTCCCGCGTTGTTGTTTTCCGCCTCGAGATACGCCTTTTGCATCTCGTCGGCGTCGATGTGCGAATGTTTTTCAGCTTTCATTTATACCCCTCCTCTCAAAATCTGAAATATAAGAACGGATTGTACGAGGAGTTGACAAGATACGCGGTGCAGATAAGCATGGCGCCCATCGACAGCGCGAACGAGACCCATCTCGCGGCGGCGTATCTGTCGTACAGTTTATGATAGAGCTTTTTCGGAAGCGGTGTGGACGCGACAACGAGGATGACGGCGAGTACGATGCACGATATCGCGTCGAAGTTGACCGCTCCGCTCGTCGCGGGAGCCGCGCCGAACATCTTTCCGAGGTACGCAACTCCCTCCGACATATTGTCGAATGCGAAGAGCCACCATCCGAAGAGGATGAGAGTCAGCGAATAGACCCGGGAGAGCGCCGACGGAGCTTTTTTCAGTATCTTGAGAAGGAACGTCTTTTCAAGCATGAGGATGACGAAATAGTAAAGTCCCCACAGAATGAAGTTCCACGACGCGCCGTGCCAGAGTCCCGTGAGAAACCAGACGACGAAGATGTTGAATATCGTCCTGCCGCCTCCGCGTCTGTTGCCGCCGAGAGGGATATAGACGTATTCTCTGAACCACGTGCCGAGGGAGATGTGCCATCTTCTCCAGAATTCAGTTATCGACTTTGAAGTATAAGGATAATAGAAGTTTTCTCTGAACGTGAATCCGAGCATTTTCCCGAGACCTATCGCCATATCGGAATAGCCGGAAAAATCGAAGTATATCTGGAACGAGAAGAAGATTATGCCGAGCCAGGCGCCGAGCACCGTGTCGGAATCGCGGAACGTCTCCCACATAGCTCCGGCGGAGTTGGCAAGGAGCACTTTTTTCGCAAATCCGCAGATAAAGGTGCGTATGCCCGACGACATCATAACGATATTGTGCGGGCGCTGACGCAACTGATCGTCCACGTCCTGATATCTGACGATGGGTCCGGCGATAAGCTGCGGGAAGAGCGTGACGTAAGCGCCGAACGATACGGGGTTCTTCTGTACGCGGGCGTCGCTCCTGTATACGTCGATGACGTAGGAGAGCGCCTGGAACGTATAGAAGGATATACCTATCGGCAAAGATACGGAGACGGTCTTTATCGACAGCGAGAATAAGGAGTTGACGTTGTCGATAATGAAGTTCCAGTATTTGAAGAAGCCGAGGAGCAAAAGATTCGATACGATCGCGGCTATCATCGCCGCGCGCGCCGCTTTTATATTTCCCCGCGTCTTGTATTTATCCGTGAGATAGCCGCATACGTAGTCGATAAGGATCGTTCCTATCATAAGGAAGACGTATACCGGCTCGCCCCATCCGTAGAAGACGAGACTCACGACGAGAAGCACCGCGTTCCTCCATTTCAGCGGGACCGCGAAATAGATGAATATCGAGATCGCGAAATAGAGGAACAGAAATTCAAGGGATGAGAATACCATGTAAGCCCCCTTAATCCGTACTGTTGTCCGCGCCGTCGTCCGGCAGAGCCACCGCGTCGAGGTCGGACGGCTTTATCCTGCCGTGGACTCTCTCGTAGTACGCGATGTTCGTTCTTGCAAGATGAAGGATGTGATTATTTACGTTCTTTCCTTCTTTTTCCGCGACAAGCGCGAGCTTTTTATATGTTTCGGCGTCGAGCTTGACGGAAAACGTGACTTTGTTTTTCATTTTGCCTCCCCGGCGCTGTCCGCGTCCTTGTTCTTGTGTTTTAAGTGTATCGGATGAAATGATATCTTGATCTTCTTCGGCGGTATCGAGAGAATGAATATCGTGACGATGATGCAGGCCATGCCGATGATATCCATTACTCCGAACATAGTTCCGAGAAGCGCCGCGAACACAGCCGACGTCACGGGCTCGATGCTCGCTATCATACTTGCTCTCGCCGAGCCGATATCGGATACGCCCTGCATATAGAGAGTGTAGCCGACGGTAGTTCCCATTACCGCAAGTCCCATGTATGCGAAAACGCTTTCGACGTCAAAGTGAACGGTGTAGTTCCAGGGCCTTGCGACGAAGAGCATCGCGACTCCCCCGAAGAGCATACCGAGTCCGGTGACGAGTATGCTTCCGTATTTGGGTATGATCTTTGCGGGAAGGAGCGAGAAGAATACCATTCCCACCGCCGACAGCATTCCCCAGATTAGCGCTTCCTCTTTTATCGTCAGATTCGAGAAGCTGCCGTGAGTCGACAGAAGGAAAACTCCCGTCACCGCGAGCACCATGGACGACGCTTCCGCTATCGTCGGCGCGCGGCGCATACGGATGCAGACTATCACGACTATCATTATCGGAGCCGTGTACTGGAGGACCGTCGCGGTCGCGGAATCGGAGACCTCGATCGCCTGCAGGAACGAATACTGCGCGAGCATAAAGCCGAAGATGCCGTAGACGGCGAGCGTCAGAACGTCGCGCGGACTTTTGAATATTTTCTTAAGCGCCGATTTGTTGTTCAGCGCGCCGATAGTCGTAAGGATGACTCCCGCAAGAAGGATCCTCGTCGACGCCAGCCATTCGGGCGGAAAGCCCTTTTTCTGCATCAGGTACTGACCGCACGCGCTCGAGAACGCCCACAGTACCGCGCCGAGCGCGGTGAGAAACGTTCCGCGTATCGTCGTACGTCTGACGATCTTATGAGCGAGCTGCTCTTGTATATGTAGTTCTTGTTCTCTCTTTTTCATCTATGCCGCCACACAAGATATATAATGAATGATATAAGTCTTTCAGATCACGAAAAGTTTTTTCGCTTTCAACGCTGACCCTGCGTCAAAATTTTCGACTCGCGCGAGGGCGAGAAATACGCCGCCGTGCTTTATCCGCACAAGCGTCCCGTCGGCAAACGACGTGCCGAGCTTCTTCTGATACAGCTTTTCGCCGTTCATTATGAGCTTCGTTTCAAACTCGTTGAGCTCGACCGCGGGATATTTCACAAAGAGCGATTCGGTCGGCGCGGGAAGCGCGACCCTTTCTTCAAACGTCATCGCCGCGATCCTGTCGGTCGTATATGAGTCTTCGATGCGAAACTCGCCGCACCTCGTTCTTCGCAGCGCGCTCATCACGGCGCCGCATCCGAGCGCGCGTCCGATATCCGCGCAAAGAGTTCTGATATACGTTCCTTTTGAGCAGGAGACTTTCAGCTCGTACTCTCTTTCCGATATGCGCGCGGGCTCTATCGAATATACCGTGACGGGGCGGGGCGCTCTTTCCACCTCTCCCCCGGCTCTTGCGACGTCGCAGAGCTTCTTTCCGCTTACCTTCAGAGCGCTGTACATCGGCGGCGTCTGGAGGATATCTCCCTCAAACGCGCGGCACGCTTTGTAAACTTCCGCATCAGACGGTACGTCGTCGCAGCGCGACGTGACGTTTCCCGTCGAGTCTTCGGTATCGGTGGTGACGCCGAGGGTCATCCTTGCGACGTACTCTTTGTCCTCGGCGGCAAGCAGGTCCGACGCTTTGACCGCACGTCCCAGCAGTACGGGAAGCACTCCCGTCGCCATCGGGTCGAGAGTGCCGGTATGGCCGACCTCGGACATATCGTAAAGGCGCCGGACGATGGATATTATGGCGAAGGACGTCACGCCTTCGTGCTTGTCGATTACAAGCACTCCCGTCGCCGTCGCGCTCTTTTTTCTGCTCATTTATTTATCTCCGGACGAAGTTTGTACGCTTTTACAGCCTCGTCGAACGCTTCGCGCACGAGCCGCGCCGCCTCTTCGCCCGACTCCGCTTTGAACGCCGCGCCGGCGGCTCTGACGTGACCGCCTCCGCCGAATTTGCGGCAGACTTCGCTCACGTTCACGTCGACGTTCGATCTTGCAGATATTTTGTAAGAGCCGCCGGTATCCGGCTTTTCTCTCAAGACCACCGCGACGTCGACTCCCTCGAGGGAACGGACGACGTCAACGGCGCATCCCATATCGCGGTCTTCCACGCCCATTTCTTTCATATCGTCTGCGCTGATGAAGCAAAAGCCGAAAGAGCCGTCTTCATAAAAGCGCGTTTTTTCGACGGCGACGCTGTTTATCTTCATCTCCTTCATCGTAACGGTGTCGTGAAGGAATTTCGATATATCCCACGTTTCAAGTCCGCCGTCATTTGCCTCCGAGAGGATACGCGAGACGGCGGCGGCGGTCGTGAAGGTCTTGTCTGTCGTGTTGCTGAATTTGAAGCTCCCCGTGTCCGCCGATATCGCGGCGAAAACGAAGCGCGCGACCCCGGCGTCCGGCGCGACGCCGGTCCTCTTTGAGATCTCGAGGCAGATATCGAATATTATCTCACCTGTCGCCGAAGCGCGGGGATCGACGAGAGCGTCGGCAAATACGGTGCCTTCGGCGTGATGGTCTATCATCAGGTCCGTCGAGTCTGCAAGGCGCTCGAGCGCGCCGAGCTGAACGGGAGATGCCACGTCGACGCTTATCACCGCGCCGTACTCCTTCTCCTCTCCTTCGCGGTAAACCATGTCCTCCCCGTCCGTCATAAAGCGAAGGTTGTCGGCATAGTCCGTCGGAGACGCGATCTTTGCCCTCTTTCCGAGCAGCGCAAACTCACGCTTAAGCGCGAGCGCGGAGCCGACGGCGTCGCCGTCGGGATTTGCGTGGACAAGGATCAGCGCGTCCCTTGCGTTTATTATACGTTCCGCTGCATCCGCGACGGACAGCTTCTTATACCGTTCCATCGTTCTCACCGTTTTCCGTGTCTTCTTTCTTAACGTCAAGCTCGTTAAGTATCTTTGCGATCTTCATCCCGTGCTCGAGAGAGCCGTCGTAGACGAACGATATCTCCGGCGTCACTCTGAGATTGAGACGGCGCGCGAGCTGACCTCTTGCAAAACCCGCCGCCGAGGAAAGCCCTTTTCCGACGTCGGGGTCTTCTCCCGCGATAACTGAATAAAACACTTTCGCGTATTTCAGATCTTTTGTCACCTCGGCGCCGGTAACTGTTATGAGCGCCGACGAGACTCTCGGGTCTTTTATCTCTCTTACGATCTCCGCCATCTCTTTTGCGACAGAGTCGTTTATCCTGTCCTGTCTGTATCCTGCCATAAGGAACGCCTTTCGTCATCAGGGCAACACTGCCCATAATAATACATTTTACATTGTACCACATAATTTTGAAAAAATAAATATATTATAAAAAATATTTTTCGAACACGCGCGATTTTCTATTGAACTTTACAATCAGTTGTGATATACTCTATGTTGTATACCTATATTATGTGTTTAACGGTGACTAAAATGATCAAAATCATACACACGGGCGACGTCCGTTTCGACAGTCCGTTTTACCATCTTGACCCGTCCCGCGCGCGGATACGCGCGGAAGAACTTCGCACGTCGTTCTCGACGATGATGAGCTATGCGAAAAAGAACGACGTCGACATCATCCTAATCGCGGGCGACTTCTTCGATTCAAGGTACGTGACGCGCGAGACGGTCGGCGCATTCATAAGGGAAGCAAGGAACGTTTCGGCGAAGATCTTCATTTCTCCCGGCAATAACGACCCGGTATCCTCGATGCCGGTATACGCCAAAGAGGGGATATTCCCGAAAAACGTACATATTTTCAAGAAGGACGAAGTTGAAAAGGTGTCGCTTGACGAGCTCGGCGTCGACGTCTACGGATACGGCTTCGTCACCGAACATCTTGAGAAGAATCCGATAGAAGGGCGTACGGTCGACGATCCTTCTCGCTTTAATATCCTCGTGGGACACGCCGATATGGACTCTCCCGACTCGCTCTTCTGTCCCGTGGACGAGCGCATGATACGTTCGTTCGGCGCGGATTACACGGCGCTTGGACACAAGCACAATTCGCGCGAGCCGAGAAAGCTCGGTAACGCGGTATGGGCGTATTCCGGATGCTTTGAGGGAAGAGATTTCGACGAGGCGGGCGCAAAGGGCGCTTTGCTAATCGAAGCGGATAAGAGCGAGGGGACGCCGGACATTTCAGTTCGCAGACTGCGCTTCTCGAAGCGCCGGTACGAGACGGAGTCTCTCGACGTGAGCGGCGCCTCGTCGGAAGACGAACTTGTCAGGAAAATAAACGCTTTCATTGATGAAAAAGGATACGGCGAGGAAACGCTTTTGTCACTTGACTTGACGGGAGAGGTCCCTGCGTCGCTCGTAATCGGAGAGGAGCGCTTGTCGTCGAGGATCGCGGGACTCTTCTTCTTTGAAGCGCACGACAAAACGGCGCTGCGCGACGCGGAGTCTTTTGAGACCGATCCGACTGTCAGAGGACTTTTCTACAGAGAACTTAAAGCTACGTCAGACGGCGGGGATATCCGGCAGGCGCTGAAATACGGGCTCGCCGCGCTCGACGGCGCGGACATCGGGAATTTCTGACCCAACGCTGAATCGACAAGGAACGGATATTGCCATGTATATTACCGAACTAAACATAAAATCATTCGGACCTCTGACCGATAAAAACGTATCGCTCGAGAAAGGTCTGAACATCGTGGAAGGCGCGAACGAAAGCGGCAAAAGCACGCTTGCCATGTTTATCAAATTCGCGCTTTACGGGCTTTCGGACAAGCCTTACGGAAAGAGCGCTTTATCGGAAAAAGACCGGTTTATAGATCAAAGAGGGGACTTTGCCGCGGGCAGTCTCAAGATACGCAACGACGGTAAAACGTATACCGTCTCGCGCAGGATCGACCGAATATTTGACGGCGGGAAGACCATATATAAAGAGTCTTCCTCTATCGTAAACGAGTCGACCGGAGAGACCGTCGATACGCGCCTTTCGGCGGGAGAATATTTTACGAAGCTCCCCGAAAAGGTATTTTACGAGACCGCTCTTGTCGAGGGGCTCGACGCCGCGGGAGTCAACGGAGCGGAGCTGAAGACCGCGCTTGACAACATTATGACGTCAGGCGACGAACAGCTGAACGCGAAGAGGGCGCTTGAGGCGCTCGATTCCGCGTCGCGCGCTCTGAAGGGCGGCGCGACCGGAGGAAAGATAGGAGAGCTCGAAGCGGAAAGAGACCGCCTCGGCGAGATGCTCACAAGCTCAAAGGGCGCATCTGAAAAAACGGTCGAGATCGAGAGCGCTATCGCCGACGTTTCCGCGAAACGTTCAAAGAGGGAAAAAGAAGCCGCGGAGCTCGGCAGACTTTGCGAAGCTTACGAGAACATCAGGATCAGCTCGAGAGTAAAGAAGATCGAAGTATGCGAAGATGCGCTCAAGTCGGCGAGGGAGGAACTCTCATCGATCGATCCGAACGCCACAGAGGAAACTCTGAGGCAGATAGAAGAATGTGAAAACTCCGTCATAGACACGGAGCGGGAGCTCGACGCTCTCGCGGAAAGAAAAGCGTCGCTCAAGGAAAAGTGCGAGGGCAGAGACACCGAGGAGCCGCGCTCCGCGGAGCAGGTCGTCTCCGACTCTAAAAAGATAAAGAGAGCAAGTACGTTCTGCCTTTCGTCGGGATGTACGTTCGGCGTACTGGCGCTCGCAGCTCTCGCCGCTCTTCTCATCCCCTCCGTGCGCTCTAAAATAGATGCGGCGGGTTATATGGGGCTTATGATAATCGTGACGACGCTCTTTGCCGTACTTTGCGGAGTCGCCATCATCATGTTTTTGCACTATTCCAAAAAGTTCGAGGAATTTCTCGGCGTCTGGGACTCCGAGGACGAGGATGATCTTGAGAGCGCCGTCGCCGCAAAGCACGACAGCTACAAATATACCGGAAAACTGATCGAAAGTCTTAAGAAGACGGAAGAGGACGAGGAAGCGGCTATCACAAAACACGACAGGGAGATCGACCGGGGTATGGAGATAGGCGATATGCTCGGGATCGAGCGGTCCGACAACGTCTTTGAAGTGCTCGCTCTGGCGAAAGAGACGGTGCGTGAAGAATGCCGCCGCCGCGAAGAGACCGAAGAGCGGATCCGTCTGGCGGAAGAAGAGCTCTCGGAGCTTCTCTCCGGAGAAGAAGGAGTCGCCGCGCTGAAATTCAAAGAGAGCGGAAGGATCACCGGAAGCGCGACGGAGAGGATACTCTCGATGACGAAAGAGGACTACGCGAAGCTGAAGCGTTCCAAGGAATTTGCCGCGAGCGCCGCCGCTTCTCTGAAAAAGAGAGGGGAGACGCTTGAAGCGGAGCTTGCGACTCTCGGTTCCGCGGGAAGGGCGCCTTCGGAGACTGCCGGAAGGATAGACGTCATAGAAGAAAAGATCGCGCGTCTTACGGAAAAGTACGAGGCGATAAATGCCGCAAGGCGCGCGCTGGCGTCGTCTTGCGAAAAGATGCGGGTCAACGTGACGCCCCGCGTCGCGTCGCGCGCGGCGGAGTATATGTCCCGCCTTACGAACGGCAAATACGCGTCTCTTTCCTCCGGCGATGATTTCGCCCTGTCCGTATCAAGCGGAGAAGGGATCGACTTCGATCACCTTTCCGAAGGAACGAAGGACGCGGCGTATATCGCTTTGCGCCTTGCTCTGACGACGTCGCTGTGCGACGTTTCGTCGCCGGTGATAGTGTTTGACGAATGCTTCTCGCGCCTTGACGACGCGCGTCTTTCGTCCGTGCTCTCACTGCTTCTTTCCGACGGAATGCCGCAGTCGATAGTGACCTCATGCCGCGCCATATCGCCTCTTGCGGAAGGCGCGAATACGATCAAATTATAAAAGCGGCCGTTCCGCGACGGAGGCCGACGGGTTTCATTATGCTTGAGAATTACGATAAGGAATATCTGAAAAAGGTGGCGATAAGGGTAGCGGGCACTTTGCTCGGTATCCTTGTCATCATTTATATCGGATATCAGATATGGCACAAGATGACGCTCTCCGTCAAGTGCGAGTCTGCGACGCCGTACACCTATACCGTAAAGCGCTCGGGAGAGGGATATATTTTCAGAAAAGAGATAGTCATTCCGCGCAACCAGGCGGGAAGCCTTATTCCGACGGTCGCGACGGGAGAGAAGGTCTCGACGGGAAGCATCGTCGCGAACGTCTATTCCTCGGCGGGTGAGGATGCGGGACAAAGACTTGCCGATATCGACAAGCAAATAGCTCTTCTGACGCCCGCGTCCGGCAGCGACCTTACGAACAAGGAAGTGTCAAAGCTCGACGGAGAGACTTACGATATCATAGCCGAGATAAGAAAGTGCGCGGAGCAGGGCAAGTATGCCGAAGCTCTTTCGCACAAAATGAATCTCATAACGAAAGTGAACAGGCGCAACGCCGCATCCGGCGTTGCGGGAAGCACGTCGTCTCAACTAAACGCGCTCAAGGCGGAAAGAGACGAGATAACGTCAAAGCTCGGAGCGCTTCTCGGGAGCGTTACGACGCCCTGCTCGGGGTGGTATTACCCGGAGACCGACGGATATGAGGCGGTATTTTCGTCGTCGCTGATAGATAACCTGACGTATGACGACTTCAAAAGCATCGTCTTGTCGACCCCCGCCGACACCTCGGGAGACGGAGGAAAGACGGTCACGGACCCCTCGTGGTATTTCGTCTGCGAGCTTGACCGCGACAGTCTCGCCTCAAAAGTCGTGGGGGACGAGTACACGGTGCATTTTCCGCATAACAAGGACATAAAGCTGTCGATGACGCTCGTCAAGATCAGCGAGGGAGAGGACGTCGGCATCGCGGTTTTCAAGTCGGACAAAACGCCGGACGGCTTCGACTTTGCAAGAATGCAAAGCTACGAGCTTATCGAAAACGAATACACCGGCTTCAAGATACCTAAATCCGCGGTCAGGATCAAAGACGGACAGATGGGAGTCTACGTGCTGACCGGAGAGGTCGTCCACTTCAGACGGATCGAGGTCATGATCGAATACGAGAACAACTACCTTGTAAGTATGGATCACGAGGAAAAGGAAGAAGAGACCGCGGCGCCTTCCGCCGATAACGACGGAGTCGCGCAATCTCCCGAGTGGTCGCCGGACGACACGACTGCGGAGAGCGGCGCGCAGCCTGCCGATACGGCGTCCGGCGCCGACAGCGCGGCGCCGTCCGGTAAAGCGGACAGCGATGAGCCCTATTATAAGTGGCTCGGACTTAACGAGAACGTTATCATCAGCGGAAAAGGGCTTTCCGACGGAAAAGTTATCACTAATATGAATTGAGGCTGTTATGACGAAATTTGATACGATAAGAGACAATCTCAAAAGGGTCGAAGAAAACGTTGCGCGCGCAAAAGAGGCGTCGCCGTCAAAGAGGGACGTGAAGATACTCCTTGCGACGAAGACCGTTTCCGTTGAAAATATCCTTTACGCGACAGACGGTCTCGGATACCGTCTGATAGGAGAGAACAGAGTGCCGGAGCTTCTCTCAAAATACGACGGACTGAAGGATCACGCCGATATACACCTGATAGGACATCTTCAGACGAACAAGGTGAAGAGCGTCGTCGGAAAGGTGTCGCTGATCGAATCCGTCGACAGCGTCCGCCTCGCAAACGAGATCGACCGCCGCTCGGCGGAAGCGGGAACGGTGTCGGACGTGCTGGTCGAGATAAACATCGGAAAAGAAGAGGCGAAGGGCGGCGTCATGCCGGAAGCGGCGGACGAGTTCTTCTCACAGCTTGCGGATTTTAAAAACATCAGACCGCGCGGAATAATGACTATGGCTCCGCGGTGCGACAAAAAATCCGATTATCACAAATTTTTCGGCAAAACTTATGAGATATTCCTTGACATTTCGGGAAAATATCTCTATAATATAATAGAACCTGTATTATCTATGGGTATGAGCGAGAGCTACGAAGAGGCGGTCGCGGAAGGCGCGACCGAGATTAGGGTCGGCTCCGCCGTCTTCGGCGCAAGGATCTATAGCTGACGGTACGGGGAAACGACCGGCAAATCAATTAGAATTTTTAAAAATTATTTGAAAACAATTTTCGGAGGAATTTAGATATGGCTTTTGGTTTCATGGAAAACTTCAAGAAAAAACAGGCTCAGGATGACACTTACTCGGATACCTACGAGGACGATTACTACGACGAGCTCGGCGTTTACGACACTCCTGCAGACGACGTTCAGGGTATGCAGCCTCAGCCTGCAAACATAGGCGCTCCCGCGGGAATGGGCGGCATCAGCCTCTCCGGGACTTCGATCGAGATGAAAGTCCTTAAGCCCAAAACGTTCGAGAGCGTTCCGCAGATCGCCGACCACCTTCTCAACAAGAGAACGGTAGTCCTCAACCTCGAAGACGCGGACGCGGATACGTCCCGCCGCATCATAGACTTCCTGTTCGGCGTTGCATATTCGATCAACGGCAGTCTCAAGAAGATCGCAACGAAGGCTTACGTCGTAACGCCCAACAACGTTGACGTTGACGAAGCAAAGCTCACGAGCAAGAAGAAGAAACAGCCCGAACCCGAAGAGGAAGAAGAGGCTGAAAACTTCGAAACGGAGCTTTGATCACAAAAAATGATTCCGAGAGCTATGCCTTTCCGGCATAGCTCCGGTGATTTTTGTGCAAAATGATCTTATGCGAATAGTGATTTACGTATTGTTCGCCGTCCTGAACGGCGCGATAGAAATACTCACCCTGCTCATGTTTATCAGAGCAGTCCTAAGTTGGTTTCCGATCGTGGACCGCTCCTCAAAATTCATGGGCTTTCTTTATATGATAACGGAACCGGTGATATCCCCCGTCAGATCGCTCTTATCGAGATTTGACTTTGTGAGGCGTTTTCCGATAGATCTGTCGTTTTTGGCGACCTATCTTTTGCTTCACATTATCCAGGGGATACTTGTTTCTGTCTACAACCTGATATTATAACCGGATGAAGAACAAACCGGATGGCGGCGGGAGCATTCTCGCCGGAAGGATAAAAGACCTTGTCGCGTCGTCGGAGTACACGGTGAGGACTTCGCAGTTTCTCTCACCCTCCGAGCAAAAGGAGGCGTTCGACGCGGCGCGCGACGCGGGAGGAGCGCAAAGATGCTTCTTTTGGGGCGGCGCGCTTGATGCGGAGCGCCGCGCGGCAGTTTTTCTTCCCGACTGGATGACGCCGGAAGACGTCACCTTCGGCGGTGCGTTCGATCCCGCAAGAGAAGAAGCGCTGTGCGAGCTTATCGCATCGGGCGCCGACGGCGGGGAAATAAATAGCGCGATAACGTCCCTTGAGATCGACGGCAGCGCGTATGCCGATCTGTCTCACAGGGATTATCTCGGCGCGCTCACGTCCCTCGGGATAGAGCGCTGCGCCATCGGCGATATATCGCCGGACGGGCCTTCGCGCGCGACGGTGTTCGCGCTGGGGGCTGCCGCGTCTCTTATACTGTCGGAGCTGTCGACTGTGGGACGCGAGAGCGTCCGTGTTTCAAAGACGTCACTCCCCTGTAATTACAGGATATCGCGCGAGTACGAGGCGATAAGCGAAACGGTGGCGTCGCCGCGCCTTGACGGGATCGTCAAAGCGCTTTGCGGCATATCGCGCGAGGCGTCGGCGGAAGCCGTGGCGCGAGGCGACGTTCAGATCAACTATACGGTCGTGACGAAGCCTGACGAATACGTTGAAAAAGGCGACGTGCTGACGGTCAGAGGATACGGAAAATTCATTTATGACGGCGATCGCGGCGTAAACCGCAGAGGAAGGCTAAGGATAGACGCGAGAAAATACAAGTGAGGCGGCGATACCGCGGCGCCCGGAAAAGGACGGAAGATATGGATCGGGAAAAGCAGACTTTCGGCAGATCTTTCAGAGGATATAACGCCGAAGAGGTAGACGCGTATATAGAGCGGCTTATAAAAGAGATCGAAGAGCTCAGGTCGGAATCCGCCGATCTTTCAAAACGGCTCTCGGAAACGTCAAAGGATCTCGACAGATACCGCCGTGAAGAGGCGGCGCGCGGAGATATGATGAGAACGGCGAAAAAAGAGGCGGCTCAAATCAGAGAAGACGCAAAGAACGACGCGGCGCGCATGATAAAGAAGGCGCAAAGGCAGTGCAGCCGCATAATCTCCGATATGGTCGCGCAGGTCGAAGAACAGAGAAAAGTAT
>JAFXNX010000022.1 GCA_017529175.1 Clostridia bacterium | reverse complement strand
CAAGCTTTTCAACAATTCATATCTCGATATGAGCATAATGATAGCGACCGCCATCGCGGTGGTACTGTACGTTATCATGAACAAGACCACTTTCGGATATGAGCTCAAGGCGTGCGGATTCAATAAGAACGCTTCGAAATACGCCGGAATGAACGAGAAGAGAAATATCATTCTTTCAATGGCGATAGCCGGCGGACTTGCCGCATGCGGCGCGGCGCTCTGGTGCCCCAACGGCTCCCAGGACTTCAAGTGGAACACGTATCTTGCGCTTCCTGCCGACGGCTTTAACGGTATTCCCGCGGCGCTTCTTGCAAGCAACAACCCGATAGGAGTCATTTTCTCCGCGATATTCTTAAAATATCTCGGCGTCGGCGGATCGAACCTTGCCGCGCAGTCTTCCTTCAACGAATACGTATCTCCTCTTATCGTTGCCGTTATTATCTACTTTGCAGGCTTCTCGAAGCTGATAAAAGACCTTATTGCGAAGATCCGCAAGGATAAGACACCTCCGAAACTCGGATACGGCTCGGAGGACGACGGTAAGACTGATGATAAAGTCGACGATAAAGCTGATGACAAAGCGCTGACCGATGATGAAACTAAAGAAGGAGGTGCCGAAGCATGATTTTCTTGATACAGAAAACATTGATCTTTACGATACCTCTTCTGATAGTTGCTCTCGCCGGAATGTATGCGGAGAGAAGCGGTATTATCAACATTGCTCTCGACGGTATCATGATATTCGGCTCTTTTGCCGGAGCAATAACTGCGTATCTTTTAAGGCAGTCCGCGTTCTTTGTTGACAATAACCAGCTGACGTTCATTATTTCCATGCTCGTCGCGGCGCTGCTCGGAGCTTTGTTTTCGCTCTTGCTTTCGTTCTCGTCGATCAATCTGAAAGCGGATCAGACCATTGGCGGTACGGCGCTCAATATGCTCGCTCCCGCTATCGTTCTTTTCATAATCAAAATATTCTTTCAGAAAGACCAACTCGAAATGGAGCCCGCTCTCAACAGCGCAGGACAGCCGAAAGACTTCGGATATGTTCTGTTGAACGGCGACCTGGGTCCTGTGGGAAGGACGTTCTTTGACAAGGCGTATATCTCCACGTTTATCGGTATCGGTCTGTTTATCGTTCTTTCGATATTCATTTACAAGACAAAGACCGGCTTGCGTCTTCGCTCTTGCGGTGAACATCCGCAGGCGGCGGCGAGCGTCGGTATCAACGTCAACAGAATGAGATATCTCGGAACGACAATATCCGGCGCTCTTGCCGGCATCGGCGGATATATCTATATCGCAACGGTTGCAAACGGTACGGCGTCCGGCGCGGTAGCGGGCATGGGCTTCCTTGCTCTCGCTATCATGATATTCGGTAACTGGAAACCTCTCGGAATAGTTCTCGGTGCGTTTCTGTTCGGATTCTTGAAGTGCCTCGGAGTTATCTACGACCAGATCAAGATAAATATAAACGGAAGCGACGTTTATATTCTTAAAGAACTCGGTCTTCCGATGTATTTCTATAATCTGATACCTTATTTCGCGGTGCTGATCGTGCTGATGTTCACGTCAAAGCGTTCACGCGCTCCGAAGGCGGAAGGTATACCTTACGACAAGGGTATGAGATAAACAAAATAAGAAACAGGGGACTGCAAACGCAGTCCCCTCAGAGCGAAGACAAACTTGGTAGAGCGGCAATGAAAAGTGTTTTTATGAAATAAACATAACATCATAAAAAGATAAAGATTCGCCGAAAATCAAAGAGGCGGGGGATATGGGCAAGCCCAGAACCCCCGCCATCATTGCCTTCCTCGGAACCCCCAAAGCTTACTTCGTGCGCTTAGGGGAACCCCTCACCGGCGATCTTGCCTTCTACCGTAGACTACTACGACGACGATGGCAAGATCACCAAATCTACCTGCGTTTCTCTCACTCTGCCTCAGACTGCAGACTTTGTCTGCAGTCTGAGGGGACTGCAAACGCAGTCCCCTCATTTTGTTATCTTATCTCGACGGATATCTTTTTATCGTCGAGTTTGCCGGCCGCCTTGACGACGGTCCTGATAGCTTTTGCGATATTACCGTGCTTGCCGATAACCATTCCCATATCGTCTTCCGCAACGTTCAGCGTCAGCGTAATATCTTCGCCGTCACCGTCCTGCGACACTTTGACGTCGTCGGGATGCTCAACGATCGCACGGGTCATATCCTCGAGCAATTTTGTGTAGCTTATCATTGCGTCACCTCAAGGGAGATTATTTGATAAGGCCGTTCTTTGTGAGAATAGCTTTTACAGTCTCCGTGGGCTGTGCGCCGTTATTCAGCCATTTTTCGATTTTTTCAGCGTCGAGCTTGACGTCTGCGGGATTCTTCATCGGGTCATAGTAACCGACCTCTTCGATGAATCTTCCGTCTCTGGGGCTTCTCGAGTCTGCAACTACGATGCGGTAGAAGGGAGCCTTCTTCGCGCCCATTCTTCTGAGTCTGATCTTTACCATTTTTGATTCCTCCAAAAATATATTATTTTTTATAAAATTCCGTTTAGAACGGGAGTTTCATATTCTTAAGTTTTTTCATACCTTTTGCGCCGGAGAACTGTTTTATCATCTTGCTCATTTGCTCAAACTGACGAAGAAGTTTGTTCACTTCTTCAACTGTAGTTCCGGCTCCGGCTGCGATGCGGCGCTTTCGCGATCCGTTCAGTATATCCGGTTTGTCTCTTTCACGCTGCGTCATCGAGAGGATGATCGCCTCGGTCCTTGCAAGTGCTTTTTCGTCGATCTCCGCGTTTTTCATCGCGCCGGGTTTGAGACCCGGTATCATACCGATAAGGCTTTCAAGATTACCCATTTTTTTGAGTTGTTTGAACTGATCGAGATAATCGGAAAGAGTGAACGTGTTCTCGCGTAGCTTCTTTTCAAGTTCCGCCGCCTGCTTTTCGTCATACGCCTGCTCGGCTTTTTCGATAAGAGAGAGCACGTCTCCCATACCGAGGATACGCGACGCCATTCTGTCGGGGTAGAAGGGCTCGATCATATCGAGCTTTTCGCCCGTACCGACGAACTTTATCGGTTTTCCCGTGACGTATCTGACCGAAAGCGCGGCGCCGCCTCTCGTGTCTCCGTCCATTTTAGTGAGGACTACGCCGGTGATATCGAGAAGATTGTTAAAGGATTCCGCAACGTTCACGGCATCCTGACCGAGCATAGCGTCAATAACGAGAAGTATTTCCGTAGGTTCAACTTCGTCTTTGATCTTGTGAAGTTCTTCCATAAGAACTTCGTCAATGTGAAGACGTCCCGCGGTGTCAAGGAATACCATGTCGTATCCCTTTTGCGAAGCATACTTTACCGCTTCTTTTGCTATCTTGACAGGAGACGCCGTTCCCATTTCAAAGACCGGAACTCCTATCTGTTCTCCAACTGTCTGAAGTTGTTTGATAGCGGCGGGTCTGTAGATATCACACGCGGCGAGAAGGGGATTTTTACCCTGCTTTTTATAGAGCTGCGCGATCTTTGCACTGTGAGTGGTTTTACCCGAACCCTGAAGACCGCACATCAT
>JAFXNX010000021.1 GCA_017529175.1 Clostridia bacterium | reverse complement strand
TCCATCGTCTCGTCGGGTAATTTGATCGTGATCAAGACCTTGGCGGGCAGCGCGACCGCCGTATGCGCGATGATCGACAACTTCAACGTCGAGCTCGACGTAAAGTTTTCGACTTACGCCGTTCCGATGATAATAGGAGAGATAAAACGCTATCTTCGCGACAACAATTCGATCAGAGTCAGCAGATCCGTAAGAGACCTCGCGTACAGATCCTTACAGGCAAAGGAAGAGATAAGACGTGAACGAAACGAGGAACCGAGCATCGACGCGATCGCAAAGAAGATAGGAGAGACTCCCGCGTCGGTAAGCTCCGCCCTTGAAGCAATAATCGAGCCCGCGTCCCTTTACGACCCCGTCTATAACGACAGCGGAGATCCGGTATATATTATGGATCAACTCAGCGACACGAATAATACGGACGATGCGTGGCTTGAAGATATCGCGCTCAAAGAAGCGCTCAAAAAGCTGAATGAACGCGAAATGAAGATAATCAACCTACGATATTATAAATGTAAAACACAAATGGAGATCGCCGAAGAAATAGGCATATCGCAAGCGCAGGTATCGCGGCTTGAAAAAGGGGCGATAGACCGTATCAGAAAAAATATGTAAACGGCGAACAAAACAAAAAAACACCGTACTGTTTTCAAAGTACGGTGATTTTTTTGTTTACTCAGCGGCGTATACGCTTGCCTGCTTTCTTCCGCCGGTGATATGCTCAAACTTGACAGTACCGTCAATAAGAGCAAAGAGCGTATCGTCAGATCCGATACCGACGTTCTTACCGGGATGGATCTTCGTTCCTCTCTGTCTTACGATTATGCTTCCTGCGCGAACTGCCTGGCCGTCAGCTCTTTTTACGCCGAGACGCTTTGACTCGCTGTCACGACCGTTCTTTGTGGAACCGACACCTTTTTTGTGAGCAAAAAACTGTAAGCTGATTCTAAGCATTTTAATTTCCTCCGTTGAAATTTGATTCAGACGACATCTTCATCATCTTTTACTTCGACTTCAAGATAATCGTAATACTCTTCCGCAAGATCAACAAGCTGATCGTGATACCCTCTGAAAACTCCGGATACCGCGTACTGCATCTTTTCGTCTTCCGCGTAGTCGGGAAGCGCACCGAGAGCAGTAACAGTTATTTCCGCTTTCTCGTCGTCTATAACATACTGAACGTCCGTCTCGAATGAAACTTCGATAGTATTTACGACGAGCATGGTCATTGATGATATCGCCGCGCAGAGAACGTCGTCTCCCGCTTCGGCAAGACCCGTATGACCGGTCTCACGAAATCCGTAAAAATTACCGTCGCGTCTGTAAAAAGTAATGCGTGTCATTTGCCTCAGCCGACGATCGATTTGATCTCTACCTTGGTATAGGGCTGTCTGTGACCCAGTTTTCTCTTTTCGTTTTTCTTGGGCTTGTAGGTCATAACGTAGATCTTCTTTGCCTTTCCGTTTTTAACTACGGAAGCTGTGACCTTTGCGCCTTCGATAACGGGCGTGCCTACTTTCAGACCGCTGTCGTCGGAGATAGCGAGAACGGGAAATTCAACTGTTGCGCCGACTTCCTCGTTCAACTTTTCAACGAAGACGGTATCGCCTTCTGCGACCTTGTACTGCTTTCCGCCACTTTCAATAATAGCAAACACGAAAAGCACCTCTCTTTCATCTATGACTCGCTAACGTCGGTAAGTTTCAGTATAAATAGATTTACACTGTACTTTTGGACCGAACATTATGCGGCAAGATATATCATAACAAAATCTTCGGCGTTTGTCAAGTGTTTTTTTATTATTATAATATTATTTTTCAGCGCGCAGTTTTGCAGACGTCAGCGTGTTGTAAAGAAGCATTGTGATCGTCATCGGTCCGACGCCTCCCGGCACCGGGGTTATAGCGGAGGCGATCTTCGAGACGGGCTCAAAATCAACGTCTCCGCAGAGCTTTCCGTCGTCGCCTCTGTTTATGCCGACGTCGATCACGACAGCGCCTTCCTTCACCATGTCAGCGGTTATGAAGCATCTCTTCCCTACCGCCGCGACAAGGATATCCGCTCGTTTTGTCACATCACAAAGATCGCGCGTTTTCAAATGGCAGACGGTGGCAGTACCGTCTGCTGCAAGAAGAAGCATCGCCATCGGCTTGCCGACGATATTACTGCGCCCCACCACAACGCACTCTTTTCCCTTTACGTCAATGTTTTTATACTCGAGCATTTTCATGATGCCCGCGGGAGTACACGGTAAGAACTTATAGTCGCCAGTCATGATCCCGCCGACGTTTTCAAGCGAAAACGCATCGACGTCTTTTTCGGGAGGTATTGCCGCGATAACACGCTTTTCGTTTATATGAGGCGGCAGAGGAAGCTGAACGAGTATGCCGTCGGTCTTCTCGTCACTTGCGAGCTCTTCGATCTTTGATATAAGGTCGTCCTCGCTCACGTCGCGCGGCATTTCGATAACGACCGAGCAAAAACCGACGTCTTCACACGCCTTGTGCTTGTTTCTAACGTAAACTTTTGACGCGGGGTCGTCTCCGACAATTATGACCGAAAGACACGGCACCACACCGCGAGATTTAAGAGCGGCGGTATCGAGCGCGATCTCTTCTCTTATCTTTTTCGATATTTCGCGTCCGTCGATAATATCAGCCATCGAGTTTTTCCTCCGCGTCAGCATCTAATCCGTCCGGATCGGATTCGTCTTCAGTCTCGCCGTCAGAATCTTCAGGCGTCTCAATATTGTCATCATCTGTACTCTGCAAACAGTCGTCCGACGTGTCGGCAGGTTCAGCGTTCACCTGTGTGTCGGCGCTGTCTTCACCCGCGGTATTATCAGACTCTGCAGGCGCTGTCGCGCTATCGCTTACACTCTCCGCCTTGACCGGAGTCATACCGTATGATTCCTCACCGGTACTGTTCAGATAAGCGGAAGGAAGACTCTTCTCGCCGAGCTTCTTCGCTTTTACAAGATTGATGATAAGAAGCACAAGACCTATGACAAAAGTTACGAATCCTACCACCTGCGATATCCTGATATCGAGTCCGAACAAATGCAAATACAGACTGTCGGTGCGAAGTCCTTCGACAAACATTCTACCGAAACCGTACCACGTCATATAGAACAGAAATACCTGTCCGTTGAATTTCTTTTTCTTATAGAAAACAATT